>NZ_JAUBVX010000049.1:0-47927 GCF_036706065.1 Microcoleus sp. A2-C3
CTAATGTCATATCACGCTATGGCAAACACTTCTCTAATCATAACGTACTCTGATCCTTTCCTTCAGGGCACTACCCAGATGCAGACGGCGGTTTCAACCGCCGTCTGCATCTGCGGAATTAAAAAACCTCCACACCCTCCAACTTCTTCATAGTTTCAACCTTGGCATTAGCCGCTTCCCCGCAAGTTTTCGGCGTCGGAAACATCTTTCC
Organism: Microcoleus sp. A2-C3; assembly: GCF_036706065.1. NCBI lineage: Bacteria > Bacillati > Cyanobacteriota > Cyanophyceae > Oscillatoriales > Microcoleaceae > Microcoleus > Microcoleus sp. A2-C3. The sequence goes on from NZ_JAUBVX010000049.1 coordinate 212, forward strand.
AGGATTCGCCAAACCTTTCGGATTAAACACATGACGCACCCACTGCATCGTCTCCAAATCTACCTCCGAAAACATATCCGGCATAAAACACTTCTTATCAGCACCTATCCCGTGTTCCCCCGAAAGACTGCCGCCGACTTTCACGCACAGCCTGAGAATTTCTCCGCCCAATTCTTCCACCTTTTCCAGCGCACCTTTTACCGAGTTATCGTACAAAATCAGCGGGTGCAAATTCCCATCTCCCGCGTGAAATACATTCGCAATTCGGTAGCCGTATTTCTCGCTCAAACCCTCAATTTCTTTCAAAACATAAGCCATTTGCGTGCGCGGAATTACGCCGTCTTGCACATAATAATCCGGGCTGAGATGACCCGCCGCCGCAAAAGCAGCTTTCCGCCCTTTCCAAATTTTCAGCCGCGTTTCCAAGTCATGGGCCGTAGTGATATTTCGCGCTCCATTTTGCTTGCAAATATCAGCGATTCGCTGCTTATTTGTAGCAACTTCCACTTCTAAACCGTCTATTTCTATCAGTAAAATTGCCGCCGCATCGCGGGGATAACATCCTGTTGCTACTACATCTTCCACAGCATTGATGCTGATATTGTCCATGATTTCCATGCCGCCGGGAATAATCCCAGCGCTGATAATATCGGAAACCGATTCGCCCGCTGCTTCAATGCTGGGAAAATCCGCTAACAGAACACAAATCGATTCCGGCGCTTTCAGAATTCGCAGAGTCACTTCTGTAGCGATTCCTAAAGTGCCTTCGGAACCGACAAATACACCAGTTAAATCGTAACCGGGCATTTCGGGAATTTCGCCGCCGACATCGACAATCGAACCGTCGGGAAGTACCAATTTTAATCCTAAAACGTGATTGGTTGTGACTCCATATTTCAGGCAGTGCACGCCGCCAGAATTTTCGGCAACGTTGCCGCCAATCGAGCATATAATTTGACTGGAAGGGTCAGGTGCATAGTAGAAACCTGCGCCGCTAACTGCTTGCGTTACCCAGTTATTAATTACTCCCGGTTGTACGACTACTTGCTGATTTTCTAAGTCTACTTTCAGGATTTTTCGCATCAGGGCTGTGACAATCAGCACGCAGTTTTCTACGGGTAAAGCGCCGCCGGAAAGCCCGGTTCCTGCGCCTCTAGCTACCCAGGGAATGGAATTGCGATCGCATATTTTGACCGCATTTGCCACTTCCTCGGTAGTTCGTGGCAATACCACCAGGGCGGGGCGCTGGCGGTAGCTGGCGAGTCCGTCGCACTCGTATACAATCAATTCTTCACGGCGCTGCACTACGCCGTTTTTGCCGACTACAGCCTCAAATTCTTTAATAACGGGTTTCCAGTTGCGTTCGGTTGCTACGGCTATCATTAGTAACTTAATTTTAAGGGTTGCAATACTGACACTGAGCTGGATCGGCAGTCTCTCGACCGTCGGGAAACAGTTCTTCTTTAGTATAACCGCAGTTTTTGCATTGATAAATTGTCGATCGCACTAACTGACTCGGAAAATAGCAAAGTCCGCAGGGCAACCCGATTTTCCTCTCAGCAATCTCGAATCCCGGCCAACCGCACTCCGGGCAGAATTGCTGGAATTTTTTAACTAAATCGAGAGTTGCATTTTGGATATTTTTCATCCGAGTTGGATTGTACATCGCCCGCATATCTGTTTCGACATGAACTCGACCAGTTGAAGACTTGTTTAAGCCGGCTGATACAGCATCAAAAAGTTGTTTTTCTGTCGTAATGCCCTTGACAATTTCACCATTACCGAGTCCTGCCTCGCCAACTATAACCACCATTCCGTGTTCGGGAAATCCAGCTTGTTTAGCAAAATTATCTGCTTCTTCTATACTCGAAACTAACTGGTGACTGTAATTAGTTTCCACCGACAAAGATTCACCGATTAGTTCTAGATTGTTGTCTCGATCTAATAAAATTACGATTTCTCTATTAGCTGCCAGATACGGCATCATTGGATGAGGGCCGAAAGTGCCTTCGCTAGCAAAAGCCAGAGTTTCGCCCGCAATCTCTAGAGCTTTTTCTGCTTTCAACCGTGCTGCTTCTATTTGAGTACCTAAACGTTTAACTTCTCTGGTGAAGGTGCCGAAGATGTCAGTATCAAAATCCGCAGGTACTAGGATTGTTACGCCTAATTCTCGTTCCAAAATAGGAGCAATCACCCGTTCTTTTTGGTGCATCGTAGCAAGAACAGCCGTGCGATTTATTAATAATTCACTGCAATTCACATACTCAGAAATATTCGACATAGAGCAGCATCATTTCATAACACAAGACTCAGATACACCCCGATAAATTTCAAATCTCAAATGGTATTAATTACCTCCAGCCACTCCCCCAGCTTGACCTCTGAGTACAAAAATTACTCCCGTCATAATTAGCCCCACGCCTACCAACCGCAGCGGTGGCAAAGGTTCATGGAATACAATTTTACCGCCCAAAACAGTAAACAAGTAACTAATTGACAGCAAAGGCGAGACTATGCTAATGTTGGCGCGAGACAAAACTACGATAAAGCCGATCGAAGAAACTGCATACAAACACAGGCCTGCAACTATCAAAGGCTGAGTTGCCATTGCGAGCACTTTTTCCACTAAATTAGCAGCGCCAATGGGCCCTAAGATTTTTGCTCCTGCTTTCAGACTAAATTGACCCACCACACTGCACAAAATAGCAGCGAGCAAAACCAGAAAAACGCCTCTATTCATAAGTTCACTAACCTATATTACTACAAGCAAAAATTGCCATTCCCAAAAACCTGGAAAACTTTAATTAAGTTTTGTTGAGTTTTCTTCACCACTAATAATTTAAGCATACATACTGGAAAAGTAAGTATTGTCGATCGCCAGCAACAGTAAAACAAACATATGGCAGAGCAGACCAACGCCAGCGGGGAATACACTCTCGAACTCTCGATACTCATGCCCTGCCTCAACGAAGCAGAAACTTTAGAAATCTGTATCGAGAAGGCGCAGAAGTCTCTGCGCGAACTTGATATTGCCGGCGAAGTAATCATAGCAGACAACGGCAGCACTGACGGTTCTCAAGATATCGCTACCAGAATGGGGGCGCGAGTCGTACCCGTAGCAGCCAAAGGCTACGGCAGCGCCCTGATGGGGGGCATCATCGCAGCGCGCGGAGTTTATATTATCATGGGCGACGCTGACGACAGCTACGACTTTTCCAACCTCGGCGCCTTTGTCGAAAAATTGCGGGGAGGCTGTGATTTAGTCATGGGAAACCGCTTTCAAGGAGGCATCAAACCGGGGGCAATGCCACCGCTGCACAGATATTTAGGAAATCCCGTGCTGACATGGGTTGGACAGTTATTCTTTTCAAGTCCCGCCGGGGATTTTCACTGCGGATTGCGGGGTTTTAGGAGAGACTCAATTTTGAAACTCGACTTGCAAACAACGGGTATGGAATTTGCCAGCGAAATGGTTGTCAAGGCATCTCTGTACAAGTTGGGAATCACTGAAGTCCCAACGGTACTCTCTCCCGACGGCCGCACCAGGCCACCGCACCTGCGAACTTGGCGAGATGGCTGGCGGCACCTCAGATTTTTGCTGCTGTACAGTCCCCGGTGGTTGTTTCTGTATCCCGGTGCAGCCCTGATGATTTTGGGTCTAATTGTTAGCATTTGGCTGTTGCCCGGTACTCAAAAAATCGGGAGTATCAACTTTGATGTAAATACACTGCTGTATGCTGCGATCGCAATTATCGTCGGTTTTCAAGCAGTAACTTTCGCCTTCTTCACCAAAGTTTTCGCCATCAGCGAGAAACTGCTGCCCGAAGACCCCAAACTCAACAAAATATTTCGCTATGTCACCCTAGAGACAGGATTAATATTCGGAGTCACGCTAATATTAATCGGAATAATTGGCTCGTTCTTGTCATTAACTATTTGGAGCGATACAGCTTTCGGTTCTCTAGACCCTTCTAAAACTCTCCGTTTAGTTATTCCTTCGCTCACTTGCCTGACAGTAGGTTTACAGATGGTTCTGTCCAGCTTTTTTCTCAGCGTGCTGGGCTTGAAGCGCAGATAAAATAATTAAATCTCAAATCTTGTTACAACTTTCATGAAGATGATTTGAATACCTAAAAAGCTGTGTTAAATCTCTCGATAAAAATCAGGATTTACCCATGTTGCCAGTACATCCAAAACCTCAAATCCTATGACAGTAACCGAAAAAAACTCCAGCGAGTATATTGGCCCAAAACTAGGCGGTTTCGCAACTAAACTATCTTGGTACGCCCGCCAAAAAATGTTCGATTTGCTGATGGCATTAGCCAATCCCAGCGGCGACACAACTGTGCTGGATGTAGGAGTAACTTCCGACCGCCGCGAAGATTGCAATTTCTTTGAAAAACTCTATCCGTACCCTCAAAAAATTACCGCAGTCGGCATGGAAGATGCTGCCTTTTTAGAACAAGAATATCCCGGTTTAAAATACGTCCGTTCTGACGGGTTAACTTTACCATTTCCCGACAAAAGTTTTGATTTAGTCGTGAGTTTTGCCGTAATCGAACACGTCGGCAATAGGACTCAGCAAAAAGCTTTTATTCGGGAACTTTGCCGCGTCGGCAAAACTTGCTGCATCACCACTCCCAACCGCTGGTATCCAGTAGAATTTCACACTGCTGTTCCCCTAATACACTGGTTTCCCGCCTCTTGGTTTCGAGCTTTGTTGAGATTGCTCGGCAAGCACTTTTTCGCCAAAGAGGAGAATCTCAACCTTTTATCCGAGAAAGATGTGTTAAAGATGCTGCCAGCAGATGCTCAAGTTTCTACCAGACATTTCCGGCTTCTCGGTTTGATATCCAATCTGCTCTTTTATGTAAAAAATCCCATTTGATATCATGTCCGAGTTTATCTCGCAATACGCTTGGGATCAGAGATTCCAACAGGGAAAACCTATGAAAAATACACACTGCGATTGCTTCGTTCCTCTCTTCGGACAATCTTAAATGAACCGTATTGAGTTATCTCCTCGATACGGCGGTACTACCATATTACGGTTAATTGACCGGACATGATATAACACTTCGACTACGCGAACGTGCAAGCTGTCAACTGTCAACTGTCAACTCACTAGGCACTTTACTTGATCATTTAGTTCCCAAATCCAGCACAAAATTTTCTCCGTCTTCATAAAGTTTTTTTCGAGTTTTTGCAAGTTCCTGCACGTTATCCCGAAAGTCGTGAGAGAGTTGTGCTTGCAGTCGAAACCAAGATGACAATCCAGGCCCCGAAGTATCTACATCTGCGGGATGATTGAGACTCCAAGACGAATAAGCTATGTATCGAATAGATTTTGAAACTAAATAGTTGGCTAAGGCTTCAGGGCCTTTGAATGCAGGCATACCGGGAGGCAAACTCGCTCCCCCCGGCCAGTCTGCTAGGAAAATTTGATTGCGTTTGAAATCGAGGATAAAAGGTGCATCTAATCTTGTTAAAACTGTTTCTCCCTGTGGCACAGACTCCTGCATTGCTACGTACTGCGACTTTTGCTTTGCTGTAACTAACGATGGATTTGTTAGCCCAAATTGAATATTTTTCACATAAGCTGAATAAGTCTGTTTAGTGAGAGCCCAGTCATAGCTAATTGCCAACCCCGCACAAAATACAGCAACAATAAAAAAGTTGGCTACTCCGTTTTTATTTAATGCTCCCGTGTCGGTCATTGCTACCGTGATCAATATTAAAATTGCTGGGAAAAGGTGAGAAAACGAATAGCGAAAAGGGTCAGCATTTTCAGTAAGTATGCCTACAGCAATTGTCGCCAATCCCGCTGCAATTGTCATAGATAAAACTGCTTGGCGGTTCGAGAACGAGGGTTTTTCGGGTAAATTGCCAAAATTTAGAGGTCGGATGCTCAAGCTCAAACAGCCGAGCAATATCAGTATAATAATGTAAATGCCTCGGAAAGATGCGATCGCAGTTTTAGCAGTACCCAATAGTGTCGAACCTGATTTGAAGGTGATGCCGTAGGCGGAGGCGTGATAGCCTTTTCCTAAAAGAGGATACATTAAAGTGCCTGACGATTGATACATAGAAATCATCCAAGGCAACAGAAATATTCCGACTAACACTGTTGTCAGCACTAATTCAAGTACAATTTTTTGTTTTGATTGAGATCTAAAAAAGGAGAAAATGTAGCTCGCTGCCAACAGAAAGACACAGGCGGGAATTAGGGATGATTTTAAGGCACAAATTGCCGCACCAATTAAAGCTAATATACAAGCATTGGCCGCCCAATGGTTGCGCTCTATTTCTTTGCTATCAAGCGTCCTGAACAAACTTACAAATAATGCGACTGGCAGCATCATACTTGTAGTATTAGCTTTGGGAACTGCAATCAAAAGCAAGAATAAAATAGTGAATAAGATCCGTTTGGTTGAGGCTGTATTTTCTTTTAAAAATCCCAGAATTAGTCCGACAGTAATTATCAGGGGCAAAGCGGGGTCGATGAGGTTTAAATTAGTGTCGGAAAGCCCGCTTAAAATCAATGTATGGAGAAATGATTGCCCACCCAAAGATGTTATTCTTCGTTCGCTGAAAGGGTCTGGACCCATCGAACCGAGTTGCAGCATTTTGTGGGGAAATACTAAGTAGGCGTGGTAGTCGTCGCTGGTATTAAATCCGTCAGCATAGACCATGTTTGCAAAGTTGAGTCTACCTGTATAAAGCCATCCAGCATATTGGATTAAAATCAGTAGACTAACTATGGCAATGCCTGCTAAGATGATTTTATCTTGGCGGCATTCTTGAAATAGCTGCAAGATATTGCTAATAATTAATTGTCTATGATTTACTAAATCTACTAGACAGTAAATGAGTCCTAAACCTAAAAAAATTAGAATTGTGGTTTGGGAAATAGTCCAGGTTGCATTTAAGATGCCGCCAATTATAACGCTAAAAGCTAGACCCCAAGCGGCTCTTTGTCCCCAGTCAATTCGCTGGTTGGGAAACAGGATGTGGTTGAGGACTTTTCCCCAACCTATGAGGGATAGTAGCAGGCAAATACCGTAGGAAAATGAGATGAGGTATGACATCATTGCTCGTAGGAGTTTTATCTATTAAATAGTTAACTTTTGAAGTGATTAGTTGTCAAGTATTTGCGGTTTTGCTCTGGAGCGTTTTTGATTATACAATACGGTGTTATTATCGTCAATTTATTGTCAATACTTCGGACAGTTTTAGATCTAGTCGAGTGTCCGCAACCCAGACTGGCTATATTGTGGACTATTATTTCAAGGTTTAAGTGCAGCGCTAAGTTTCCTAAAATGCGTTAAAAATGGCAGGGCTTCCTCGCCCTCGGCTTACAGGGCCGTTAAAAAACTGTCCGAACTATTGTATTGTGGATTATTTATATTAATTAATGGTGGGAAAAAAGGCGGTTAATCGCTTGGGAATTTATTTTTAAGTTAGAGATGGGGAAGAAAAGACCGATCGCACACTCGAACACAAAAAAGTCGATCGCCCGAACAGCAATCTCCTCTGTTGTTCGATCGAGGGAAAGGCTAGCGGGGCGATCGCATTTTACTGATTTTCGTCGGCTGTTGAGTCTGCCGGATCAAAGCGATCGTCTTCGTTGGATTCGCCCGCGTAGGGCAGGCTTTTCTGCCGTTTTACGGCGTGGGAGCATCATTACTTCTGCCGAAAGCAAAATTCCCAAATTCTGCCTTCAGCGGAGCTACTTTATGCCTTCGGAGAGAGTCAAAGCTAAAAATTAAACAAGTCTTGCCACAGCGGATCAATTACCTAACATTAAATTTTATCAGAATTAATGGTACATTTCCGAATCTTTGAGGTATCGTTACAATATGCTCAGATGCCATATGTAAAAAAAATTGATGGGGTAAAAACCATGATCGCAAGTTGCTTAATTCCGTTTACGCTCTGCTTGATTGCTGGGCTGGTGACTGCTGGGACTGATAACAAAACGCTAGACGGGATTCCGGCTCCCATAGCTGCAATTATTGGGGTGTGTTCGTTAATTTGGTTTTTCGCGGTGTGTCCTTGGCCTGTTGAACTCGCTCTAGTCTTGGCGGTGCTGGTTTTGGGCAAAGCTTACCTGCAAGATATTTTGAAAGTAGACTGAATTCTCAGGGCTAGCGCTCCTCAAGTTGGGGGAGGGTTCACGGGTGCTTCTACTTCCTGGAAAAAATTCGCTTTTGGTGATTGTTTCGGTTGTGTTTTCAGAGGAATCTGCAACTGCCAAAGCAACCCCAGCATTGGTAAAATTCAATTTAGGATCGCGAATTAAATCACTTACAATTTAAATTGTGATTGTGGGATGTCCCGCCCGTCCAGAAAGGGCAGAAAAGGCGGGACACCCCATAAACTTGTGTGAATTATTTAATGCGCGATCCTTAGATATTTCGGTTGAAAATTTATAAGATCAATGTGGTTGTTAGATCGCACATAATATAAGGTGCGCAATGCGCACCCTACATATCGAGCAAGTCAAATGGCGAGATGTTAAATTGGCAAGCGATTGATATCTTTATTAGAACCAATTACTACCATCACTTCGCCGTTTTTCAAGCGTTCGTTTGGCTGGGGATTGATCTCGAACTTGTCGGCGCGACCAACTGCTAGCAAGTTCAAACCGTACCGGCGCCGGAGATCCAAATCGGCAATGGTTTTGCCGTCAAACTTTTCAGGAACGAGCAACTCGACAATGCTGTGATCTGGGTCGAGGTCAAAGCGTTCTAAAATGCTGGGTTTTGTAAGAATCCGAGCCAAAGAGCAGCCCATTTCTCGTTCGGGAAAAACTACATGATCGGCGCCGACTTTTTTCAAAATTTTCAAATGAGTTTCCGAGGAAGCTTTGGCTATTACGTGAGTTACCCCGCCTTCCTTAAGATTTAGGGTGGTGGTAATGCTTTCTGCTAGGTAATTGCCGATCGCCACAATCACTGTTTCAAATTCAAATATACCCGCTCCCCTAAGAGCGCTAGGCTCAGTAGAATCTAACTGCACAACGTGAGCAGCTATACGATCGTTCAAAGCTTGAGTTACTTTTTTTTCGTCGGTGTCAACCCCGAGGACTTCGTAACCCAAGTCATGCAAGGTCGAACACACAGCTTTGCCGAAGCGTCCCAAACCAATAACGGCAAACTGCTTGTTTTCGGCGCGCAAACCGCTAAAAAAATTCAAAGATGACAGGTTCACTGAATATCCAGCGCTGAGCGTCTTGCTGTTTAAATTGTAGCAAAGACAGCGCCGCCTCCTTTTGATTTTTAGGTAAATAGTAAAAGTTGATTTGGGTTGTCACCCATTGTTTAGATTATCAGCAATAAGGCAAATTTTTTATCCAACTAACAAACTTTCCTCAACATATTTAAAAGCTCTGGGTTTGGGGTCGCCGACAGCGGCACTCATCAGCAGCAGCACCCCAACCCGACCTATGTACATTGTAGCAATCAAAACCAACTTGCCTAGCACTGAAATCTTAGCTGTAATCCCTGCGGAAAGACCGACAGTGGCAAAAGCTGACACGGCTTCAAGCAAAACTTTGATAAAGTCTAGTTCGGGATTGGTTAGCTGAATTAAAATTGCAGATGTGAAGGTGACTAATAGGGAACCGAAGACTACGCTAATGGTTTTCAAAATCATTGCTGGCGGGATTTGACGCTGATAGCACTGCACATCTTCCTGGCCTTCGAGAACTGCTGCGGTACAGCTAAACAAGATCCTAAAAGTTGTGGTTTTGATGCCGCCGCCGGTGCTGCCGGGACTGGCACCGATAAACATTAGGGCGATCGTTATAAATAGCGCTGCGTCGCTCATTTTGCCAATGTCAATTGTATTAAACCCCGCCGTGCGGGGAGTAACAGATTGAAACCAAGCTGCCATTACCCTTTGCGGAAAATTCAGAGAACCGAAAGTTGCCGGATTGTTGTATTCCAGTACCAAAAAGATTAGCGTTCCTAAAATTAAAAGGGCAACAGTGGTACTGGTAACAACTTTGAAGTTTAGGGAAAAAACTGTGCATACCGGGCTTTTGTTGAAGCGAGCGCGCAGCCACAGGTACATTTCCATAATTACTTGATAACCGATTCCCCCAAATATGATTAAACCGGTGACTGTGAAGTTAATCAGAGGCGAACTGACGTAGCGAGTAAAACTATCTGAGTAGAGGCTAAAGCCGGCGTTGTTAAAGGCATTAACGCTGTGGAATACGGCAGACCAGAGACCGTCTTTAAATCCGTATTCTGGGACAAAAACGGACATTAGCAAAAAAACTCCAGTTAATTCAAACAAAACGGTTGTTGCTAGAATTGACTGCACGAGTTGCACTACGCCGGCTAGCCCGGATTTGTCAAGTGATTGTTGCAGGGCAATTTTGTCTTTTAAGCCAAAGCGGCGGCCCAATAACAGTAGCAAGAAGGTTGTGGCTGTCATGTAGCCCAAGCCTCCTATTTGCACCAATAAAACTAGGCACAGTTGCCCCCAAAAAGAGTAATATTTTCCGACATCCACAACCGACAAGCCTGTGACGCAGACAGCGGAAGTAGAGGTAAAGATTGCTGTGACTGGATCGCTCCAAGTTCCATCACTTGTGGAAAAGGGCATCATCAGTAATAGAGCACCTAGGATAATGACGGCGAGAAAGCCCAAGCAAATGGTTCGCGAGACAGTCATTCGATTTTAGATTTTAGATTGGGGATTTTGGATTTTTTTGATTGGCGATTTGAGAGGGGATCTGCAAATCGATAAATCGATTTTTTTGATTGGCGATTTGAGAGGGGATCTGCAAATCGATATCTGTTTGCGGTTTTGTGCGATCGCCCAAAACCGGAAAAGATGACAACATCGGGAAAATAACGGTAGAATTCCTTTAATAACTTGCGATCGTGCGATGACATCAACACTTTACCAGCAAATTCAGGAACTCTACGACGCTTCTAGCGGTTTGTGGGAGCAGGTGTGGGGCGAACATATGCACCACGGCTACTACGGCGCAGATGGCAATTTGAAAAAAGAGCGCCGACAGGCTCAGATAGATTTGATCGAAGAACTGCTGGGTTGGGCTGGAGTGCCGTCAAATCAGGCACTCTGTGAACCTTACCGCATTTTGGATGTCGGTTGCGGGATTGGTGGCAGTACGCTGTATTTAACCGAAAAGTTTGGTTCGATCGCGCAAAATAATTTAAAGTCGGATGGTGGGGTCGATCGGGTGACAGCCACCGGCATTACGCTGAGTCCGGTACAGGCCAATAGAGCGATCGAACGTGCTAAAATCGCTGGACTGGAAAGTAATGTTAACTTTTTGGTAGCAGATGCTTTAAATATGCCTTTTCCTGACGAGTCCTTCGACTTGGTTTGGTCACTCGAAAGTGGCGAACATATGCCCGACAAAATTAAGTTTTTGCAGGAATGTTGCCGCGTGCTCAAGCCGGGAGGAACTTTGATTTTGGCGACTTGGTGCCACCGCCCGCTGGGAGAAACGGCGGGAGAATTAACAGATGCAGAGAGAAAGGAGTTGGCAGAAATTTACCGGGTTTATGCTTTGCCTTACGTGATTTCTTTGCCGGAATATGAGGAAATTGTCCGCAGTTTGCCTTTCACAAGTATTCGCAGTGCTGATTGGTCAAAAGCTGTTGCTCCTTTTTGGGATGTGGTGATCGATTCTGCTTTGACTCCGAGCGCGATTTGGGGTTTGCTGACAAGCGGTTGGACTACTATTCAAGCTGCTCTTGCTCTCGGATTAATGAGCAGGGGATATCAGAGCGGATTGATTCGTTTCGGGCTGATTTGTGCTGTAAAATAAATCTGAGGGAAGAAGGAAGAGGGAAGAGGGAAGAAGGAAGAGGGAAGAGGGTTCTGTCGATGATATTTCTGGCGGCAAGTTCAATTAAGTAAGGTGGATAATTTTCACCTTACTTAATATTATTTCTGGTGCGTTTGTAGGAATTATGGGAAACGATTCGATTGGTAAGTCTTGGATTGATGAAAATGGCCAGGCTCCGCAAAGCTGGGTGAGGGCATTTTGGGAGTTTTCTCGGCCGCATACGATTATCGGGACTACGTTGAGTGTAATGGCTTTGTATGCGATCGCCCAAAGCACCCGATTGTTTGCCAATCCGATATTTCTGCCACTAGCTTTTGCCTGGTTGGCTTGCATTTGTGGCAATATTTATATTGTGGGATTGAACCAGTTAGAAGATGTTGAAATTGATCAGATTAATAAGCCGTATTTGCCGATCGCCTCTGGAGCGTTTTCTCGCAAAACTGGCGAATTAATTGTAAGTGTAACCGGAATCCTAGCAGTTGTGACTGCTATTTTACAAGGCCCGTTTTTGCTGGCTACAGTTGGGGTGAGTTTGGTAATCGGGACTGCTTATTCTCTGCCGCCAATTCGGCTGAAACGGTTTCCTTTTTGGGCGGCGCTGTGCATTTTTACGGTGCGTGGGGCGATCGTCAATTTAGGTCTGTTTCTGCACTTTAATTGGGTTTTGGGCTTGGGAAAGGCGAAAAACGCTTTCTCTGGCTGGAGTTTGGATAGCGCGTCTTTGGCAATTCCGGCGGAAGTTTGGGTGCTGACGGTGTTTGTGATTGTGTTTACTTTTGCGATCGCCATTTTCAAAGATATCCCTGACATGGAGGGCGACAAGCAATACAATATTACTACGTTTACGATCGAGCTGGGCAAAGCGGCTGTCTTTAATTTGTCTCGCTGGGTGTTGACGGTTTGCTATTTGGGCGCGACTTTAGCCGGAGTAGTCACATTGTCTAATGTTAATTTAGTATTTCTGGCAGTTGCTCATTTCGTGGCTTTGGGTTTGATGTGGTTTTGGAGTGTCAAAGTTAATTTGGACGAGCAGAAAGAAATTGCCGATTTTTATCAGTTTATCTGGAAGTTGTTTTTCTTAGAATATTTGATTTTTCCCGCAGCTTGTTTGTTAGGATAAAAGAAGGAAGTTCGGCAGCGAGCAATGTACGGGATGTAACGGATTTCATGGAGGTCATTTCAGAACCCTTTTTGTAATCACTTTAATAAATTTAACGAATTTAAAGAGGTTGAGGGAAGAAAGAAGGAATAGTTAACAGATTGAAATAAGTTGGTAATGACAAGTTAGCGAACTCCCAAATAACAAAGACAACTATGGCTTCTAAGAAAAAATCGCAAAAATCTGCCGTCAAAATGCGTGCTGAAGATTCTTTGAACATAGCTTGGACACATCATCAAGCGGGGCGTTTGTTAGAAGCTGAAAATTTGTACCGGCAAATCGTGGAAGTGCAGCCGGAGTCAGCAAACGTGTTGTGTTTGTTGGGAATAGCAGTCAGACAGCAGGGAAAAGTGGCTGAGGCGATCGACTTTTACGATCGCGCGATCGCCCAAAACCCCGATTTTGTAGAAGCACATTTAAACAAAGCCCATGTTTTGATGGATGTCGGCGACAGTCAAAGGGCGATCGCCAGTTACGAACAAGTCATCCAACTTTCACCAAATACCGCACTAGCATACAATAATTTGGGCTGGATCAAACAGCAATTGGGCGAAATCGACTCGGCAATTTCATATTATCAAACAGCGCTCAAACTCGACCCAAACCTGGTTGAAGCCGCCCACAATTTAGGAAAAATATTTACAGAAAAAAATCAACTCAACGATGCAGCAGCCTGTTATTTACACGCTTTAAAAATTAATCCTAAATTGACATATTCTCTGCTAGGCTTGGGCAGAGTTTTGCAGCAGCAAGGTAAATTAACCGAAGCTTTCAACTACTACCAGCAAGCTTTAGAAATAGAACCGCACAATCCCGACGCGCAAAACAATATCGGAGCATTTTACCACGAACAAGGCAATACAAAAACAGCCATAGACCACTACCGACAAGCATTAAGCTTAAAGCCCGACTTCGTGGATGCTATTAACAACCTCGCCCACGCTTTAGTAGATTTAGGAGAATTTCAAGAGGCTTTTACTTGTCACCGTCGAGCCTTGGAATTGCAGCCAGACAACGCCATCGCACACCTGGAATTAGCCTTAAGTTTGCTATTGTTCGGAGATTATCAGCGCGGTTTTGCTGAATACGAGTGGCGGTGGCGCACTCCGACACTACAACCGAGGCAATTTCAACAGCCGCTTTGGGATGGTTCCGATTTGCATTCTAAAACTATTTTACTCCACGTTGAGCAAGGTCTGGGCGATTCGATTCAGTTTATTCGCTACGCGCCGATTCTTCGCAGCCGAGGCGCTAAAGTCATCGTGGCTTGCTATCAAGAACTGATGCGGTTGTTTGCGACTGTTGCCGGCATTGAATATTTATCAGTTAGTTTTGAGGGTTTACCAGTATTTGACTTTCACGTACCGCTGATGAGTTTACCCAGAATTTTGGGGACAACTCTCGAAACAATACCCGCAAATGTTCCTTATTTGAGTCCGCCTGCTGAGTGCAAGTTTGCGCTGGCTTCTGATGCAAAATTTAAGGTGGGAATTGTGTGGGCGGGGAGTCCAAAACGGCGGAAAGATAATCAGCGCTCTTGCAATTTAAGCGATTTTATTCAATTTTTGGATGTGCCAGGAATCGCTTTTTATAGTTTACAAAAAAACTTGTCGGAGTGCGATCGCACTTTATTACACCAGCATCTAGTCCCGGATTTGAGTCCGCATCTGATCGATTTTGCTGATACGGCTTCTGCTATATCTCAATTGGATTTAGTAATTACTGTTGATACATCGGTGGCGCACTTGGCTGGTGCTTTGGGAAAACCAGTTTGGGTGCTGCTGTCTTTTGCTCCTGACTGGCGCTGGCTGCTGGAGCGCGAAGACAATCCTTGGTATCCAACTGCAAGGCTTTTTCGCCAGAGTCAGCCGGAAAGTTGGCAAGAATTGTTTGATGATGTGCACGCGGCTTTGAGTTTATTTGCGATCGCAAATTCTGGTACTTTTGCCGATATTTCTGTCGAGGATGCTGCGAAAAATCAGCCACTGGAATTGACAGCTACCAGCCCGGTTGAGGAGAGTAAACAAGTATTTGCGATCGCGGGCGAAGCGTTAGCGACTGACTCACCAGTCAAGGATTCGCAGGGGATTGAGACATCTCTGGCGATCGCAAATTCGCTGATTTTAGAGGATTTATTGCGACAAGCAGAACATTTAATGGAAACAGGCGATAAGCAAGAAGCGATCGCCCTTTATGATCAAATAATATCTCTCGATCCAAATTGCGTGCAAGCGCGGATTAACTTTGGTTTTCTCAAACAAGAAAATGGCGAATTAGATGCAGCTATCCCGCATTATCAAGAAGCTTTAGCGATCGCTCCAAACATCCCTCAAACAGCTTACAACTTAGCCAAAATTTTTGAGGAACAAGGTAAAGTGGAAGATGCGATCGCGCATTACGAACAAGCTCTGATTGCTGAACCGGATTTCGTGCCTGCACTGATTAATTTAGCGGTGGCGCTGCAAGAAAAGGGGGAACTTTTAAGGGCGCTCGATCTGTACCGGCGGGCGCTGGAAATTCATCCCCATAGCTGGGAAGCTTACAACAATCTGGCAACTGTTTTGCAAGAACAGGGCAATTTAGAAGAGGCACTGGAGTATTATCACAAAGCTCTGGAATTGCTGCCGGACTTTGTGGAAGCTATCAACAATTTAGGCAGAACTTTTCTGGAAAAAGGCGTAGTTGAAGATGCGATAGCCTGCTACAGACGGGCGATTTATTTGAATCCAAATCATGCTAGCGCTCACCTGAATTTGTCCTTGGCTTTGCTGTTGGCCGGAGACTTGGAAAATGGTCTCACCGAATATGAATGGCGCTGGACAATTCAAGAATTTAAAACTAGCCATTCCTGTTTTTTGACGGCACAGGGAAATACACTTTCAGCAAGAGAATACCGGCCACTGTGGGATGGTTCCGATTTGCAGGGAAAGACTGTTTTACTGCACGCTGAACAAGGTTTAGGCGATTCGATTCAGTTTATTCGCTACATTGCGATCGTCAAACAGCAAGGTGGCAAGGTAATTGTTGACTGTTATCCACAATTGCGCCGTTTGTTTGCCATGATTGATGGCATTGATTTGCTCATAGTTAGAGGTGAACCTCTGCCGGAATTTGATGTGCAAGTGCCGATGTTGAGTTTACCCTATGTTCTCGGTACAAAACTGGCAACAATTCCGGCAACTACTGCTTATTTATCTCCGCCTGCGGGTGCTGAATTTGCGCTTTTGCCCGATCGCAATTTGAAAGTTGGGATTGTCTGGGCGGGGAATCCCAAACACCGCAAAAATACACAGCGTTCTTGCAGTTTGAGCAAGTTTCTGCCGCTTTTGGACGTTTCGGGGGTAACTTTTTACAGCTTGCAGAAAGAGGTTTTAGAGGCAGATCGCGCGCTGTTGAATCAAACTCCGATCGTCGATTTGAGCCCGCATTTTGGGGATTTGGCCGATACTGCGGCTGCGATCGCCAAACTGGATTTAGTGATTACTGTCGATACCGCTGTCGCCCATTTGGCGGGCGCTTTGGGCAAACCAGTGTGGATTTTGCTGGCGTTTTCCCCGGATTGGCGATGGTTGTTGGAGCGCGAAGACAGTCCTTGGTATCCGACGGCGCGGCTGTTCCGCCAACGGGAAAGGGGGGACTGGCAGGGGGTTTTTGAGCGGGTGGCGGAGGCTCTAGGCGCTGTTTCCGCAGCATTTGTGCCCTCGGATGCGGCGAATGCAGAGTTTCGCGAGGGTCGAAATTTGCAGGTGCAGGGCAATTTTGCTGGTGCGATCGAATGTTATCAGCGGGCGATCGCGATCGATCCAAATTACGCGGCAGCCCACAGCAATTTAGGCGTTGTCAAACAGCAAAGCGGGCGGTTGACAGAGGCGATCGCGCACTACCAACAAGCGCTAGAAATCGACGGGAATTTGGCGGAAACTGCGAGCAATTTGGGCAGCGCGCTGGCGGAAGCAGGGGAGACAGCACAGGCGATCGCACAATACCAGCGGGCGCTGTCTTTGAACCCGAATTGCGCCGAAGCGATGATTAATTTGGGGCTACTGCGGGAAGAAGAAGGGAAGGTGGCGGAGGCTTGTTCGCTTTACCAGCAAGCGATTAAAGTCAATCCTGATTGCGCTGTGGCTTATTTGAATTTGGGCATTGCTTTGGAGGAACAAGGGGAGGAAACGGGCGCGAATTACGATCGCGCGATCGCGAATTACGAAAGGGCGATCGAGCTCGATCCCAATTATTTGGACGCTTTGCACAACTTAGCATACGCCTCGATCCGGCAGGGCCGAGTTGCAGATGCGATCGCGTATTACGATCGAGCTCTGGCGCTGCAACCCGATTTGGCAGCAACCGATCTGGCGATCGGGAGTTGGCTGTCCAACCAAGATCAATTAGATGAGGCTCTAGCCTTTTGCCAGCAAGGGATTCAAAAATATCCAGCCAGTGCGGGCGCTCACTGCAATCTGGCAATTGTCTTGCACAAACAAGGTAAAATTCAAGATGCGATCGCCTGCTATCAGCAAGCTTTGAGCCTGAAACCCGACTTTCCCGAAGCTTTGAACAATCTCGCTAAAGCTTTTGAGGAAGCGGGAAAAACCACGGAGGCGATGGATTGTTACAATCGGGCGATCGAACTCAAACCCGGTTATCTTAATTCCCTCAACGGTTTAGGAAACATTTTGCACCAAAGCGGACAATTTGCCGGTGCTGTCACCTATTACGATCGAGCAGTTGAATTCAATATCGCCAACCCCGAATCTCACCTAAATTTAGCTTTAGCATTGCTGCTTGCGGGAGATTTTAAACGCGGTTTTACAGAGTACGAATCGCGGCTGGTAGTTGAAAAAAAACAGTTCCCGCAATACAACTTTCTCCAACCGATTTGGGACGGAAAAGATTTGGATGGAAAAACAATTTTGCTCTGCCCAGAACAGGGTTTAGGCGATGCAATTCAATTTATTCGCTACGCAGAATTAGTCAAGCAAAAAGGCTGCCGAGTAATTGTTTGGTGTTTGCCGCACTTGCAGCACTTGTTTGCACGAGTTGCGGGAATTGATCAGTTAATAATTAGTCCAGAAGCAGCACCGGATTTTCAAGTTCGCGCGCACCTCATGAGTTTGCCGCACCTTCTGGGAACAACTTTAGAAAGTATACCCGCCCAAGTTCCTTATTTAGCTCCGCCTCCCGACGGGGAATTTACTTTGAGGCAAACAGCCAATTTGAAAGTAGGCATTGTCTGGTGTGGCAATACTAACAATTCCCAAAATAAACTGCGATCGTTCCCGCTCAATTTGTTAGCCAAAATATTAGATATTCCCGGAGCAGATTTTTACAGTTTGCAAAAGGAAATAACAGCAGAAGAACGCGCTTTGTTAGAGCAAATGCCTGTCACAGATTTAAGCTCTTATTTGCACGATTTTGCCGATACAGCGGCCGCAATATCGGCTCTGGATTTAGTGATTTCGGTGGATACTTCTGTGGCGCACTTGGCCGGTGCTTTGGGCAAACCTGTGTGGATTTTGCTGTGTTTTGTGCCGGATTGGCGGTGGATGTTGGAACGGGAAGATAGTCCTTGGTATCCGACGGCGCGACTGTTTCGTCAGTCAACAGCGGGGGATTGGGAAGGCGTTTTAGAACGGGCTGTATTGGCGCTGAAAGAAAAAATTAGCCAGCATCAAGAAGCTCGCCCGCCAATAGCAACTCAGCCCAATATTCAGTTGGCTAAGAAACAGTTCGATCGCGGAAATCTGCTGAAGTCGCAAGGAAGGCTTGCTGAGGCGATCGCATATTTTAAGAATGCTTTGGTTTTGCAGCCAGATTCGATCGAGTCCGCTACTAATTTGGCAGTGACGCTGCACCAAACAGGGGATTTAGCCGAAGCTGCGACGTATTATCAGCGCGCGATCGAAATTGACCCGAACTGCGCTCAAGCGCAAAATAACTTGGGTATTTTGCTGCAAGATCGGGGGAATATAGCCGAGGCTGTAGTTTGCTTTCAAAAGGCGATCGCCCTAAATCCCGTTTATGTCAAAGCCCTGAACAATCTCGGCGCGACTCTCCAGCAGCAGGGAGAGTTCCAAAGTGCGATCGCCTGTTTTAATCAAGCACTTTCCATCAATGCCAATTACGTGCCGGCTATCGTAAATTTGGGCGCGGCAATGCAAGCAACAAATCAGCTAGAAGAAGCTAAACGCCTTTATTGTCTGTCAATTGAGATAGAACCTGACAGCGCCACAGGACATTATCACCTGGGAAATTTGTTCTTAGAAATGCACCAATTCGATCGAGCTGCGGTTAGCTTAGAAAAAGCCATAACCTTACAGCCAAATTATGTGGAAGCGCTGAATAATTTAGGCACAGTTTTAGAAGCAAATCACGAAATAGACAGGGCAATTTCATGTTACAATCAAGCTATTAGTTACGACAAAAATTGTGCAAAATCTCACTTCAATTTATCCTTGGCGCTGCTGTTAACAGGTGACTTGCCTCGCGGTTTTGCAGAGTACGAATGGCGCTGGCAAACCGATCAAGCAAAGAAAATACAGTGGTTGAATTTCGATCGGCCGATTTGGGACGGTTCAGATTTGCACGGAAAAACTATTTTGATTCGCTGTGAACAAGGTTTGGGTGACGCAATTCAATTTGTGCGCTACGCGGCAATCGTGCAGCAAAAAGGCGGCAAAGTAATCCTTTCTTGCTATCAAGAACTCAAGCGTTTATTCAAGCAGATTCCTGGTATCGAAAAAGTGGCGGTGCGGATGGACGAATTGCCCGATTTTCAAGTGCAAGTACCGCTGATGAGTTTGCCGCACATTCTGGGAACAAATTTAGAAAATATACCCGCAAATGTTCCTTATTTAGCAGCGCCTCCAAATTGGCAATTTTCCCTAAATGCCGATAGCAATTTCAAAGTGGGGATTGTGTGGGCGGGAAGTTCGGAACATTTGAAGGATTTTCAGCGATCGAGTTATTTAAGCTATTTTCTGAAATTGTTAGATATTGCGGGCGTAAGTTTTTATAGTATTCAGAAAGAATTATCTGCGGGCGATCGCATTTTGTTAAATCAAACTTCCGTAATAGATTTGAGCGAAAATTTGAACGATTTCGCTGATACTGCGGCGGTGATATCACAACTGGATTTAGTAATTTCTGTTGATACTGCTGTGGCGCATTTAGCCGGTGCTTTGGGCAAACCCGTCTGGATTATGCTCTCTTTCGTACCCGATTGGCGGTGGATGTTGCAGCGCGAAGACAGCCCTTGGTATCCCACTGCGCGGTTGTTTCGGCAGGAAACAGCGGGTGATTGGGAGGGTGTTTGCGATCGCGTAAAAATAGCTTTACAAGAGTTAACAAAATCCTTGATTGCGAGTGAAACATCGCCATCGCCGAGTCTTGTCTCTGCCCAAAAACTGACAGCAGTTGATATAGATTTTCACATAGCAAATGCCTTACGAAAACAAGGGAAACAAGCTGAAGCCGCCAGTCGTTACGAGCAAGTAATTGTCGCCTCACCAAACCACGCAGAAGCTCACAGTTATTTAGGTTATTTTAAACAAGAAAACGGGCAAATATCCGAGGCTATTTCCCACTATAACCAAGCCCTAAAAACCAATCCCAATCTCAGCGAAACCAACTTATACTTGGGTTCCGCCCTCGAAGAAGAGGGACAAGTCGCAGAGGCGATCGAATTCTACAATAAAGCAATTCAACTATGTCCCGAATCACCAAATTGGCGTTTGAGACTAGCCTTAGCTTTGCTCTTAACTGGAAATTTTGAGCGCGGGTTTGCGGAGTACGAATCGCGCTGGCAAACTCAAGAATTGGAGCCCCGATATTTCGATCAACCGCTTTGGGACGGTTCCGATTTGCAGGGGAAAACAATATTATTGCACCCAGAACAAGGTTTGGGCGACACGATTCATTTTATCCGCTACGCATCTTTAGTTAAACAAAAAGGTGGCAAAGTTGTTGTGGCTTGTCATCTATCGCTGAAGCGTTTGTTTGAAAAAGTTGCAGGGATAGATATTGTAGCAACAAAGCCGCCAGATTTGCCTGATTTTCAAGTACAAGCGCCACTAATGAGTTTGCCCCGAATTTTGGGAACGACTTTGGAAAATATGCCTGTAAATATTCCTTATTTGACAGTGCCAGAGGATTGTAAATTTTCCCTAGAATCAAACAATCAGCTAAAAGTAGGTATTGTGTGGGCTGGTGGGCCGCTGCACCGCAAGAACAATGATCGATCGTGTAAGTTGAGCGATTTTGTGAAGTTTTTAGATGTTCCGGGAGTTAGTTTTTACAGCCTGCAAAAAGATTTACCAGCGAGGGATTACGCTTTATTAAATCAACAGCAAGTTCAAGATTTGAGCAAGCATTGCGTTGATTTTGCCGACACCGCAGCGATTATTTCCCAACTGGATTTAGTAATTTGCGTAGATACTTCTGTGGCGCATTTAGCCGGTGCGTTGGGCAAACCGGTGTGGATTTTGCTGTCTTTCGTGGCCGATTGGCGGTGGATGCTCGATCGCGAAGACAGCCCTTGGTATCCCACTGTGCGGTTGTTCAGGCAGTCAAAACCCGGTGATTGGGATGCCGTGGGCGATCGCATAAAAGCAGCACTGCAAAACCTAATTTCTAATTCTAAAAAGGCAGAAGCGACAACGCCCCTACAAACCCTGGCCGGGGCGGGCACGGGGGCACCGCCCCTACAAATTCCCCCAGAAACCCCGCCAAAAATAACAGGAATCGGCATCAGTTGGCCGCTCAGCCTCACCAGCGGCTGGGGAATTTACGGCATGAATTTAACACTGCAACTGCTGCGAAATCCCGCCTGGGAAGTGGCACTTTTAGTCCCGCCATCCATCACCTCAGAATCGCTCAATCCGCTGCACAAATCGCTGTTATTACCCCTAATAGAAAAGCAGAAACATTTTCAAGAATTAGTAACCGCGAATTATGACAAACAAATCGCTTTTAACTTTCCCGTACTTTACGGTTTGGGGAATAATTTAGTAACGTCAGGAGTAGAGAATCAACTTACCAGCGCTTGTCAAGTAGGAGTCATATTTTTTGAAGACACGCGCATCACAGCAGAAGCCGTAGAAAAAGCGAAAAAATATAGCGTGATTGTCGCCGGCTCTAACTGGAATGCGGATGTTTTGCGAAGCTGTGGCTTGACGAATGTGGCGATGGTAAATCAAGGAATTGACCCGACAATTTTCCATCCTGCACCCAAATCTAATCTATTTGGCGATCGCTTCGTGATATTCTCCGGTGGTAAACTAGAATATCGCAAAGGCCAAGACATAGTAATTGCCGCTTTCAAACAATTTCGCGCCCGCCATCCAGAGGCATTATTACTAACAGCGTGGCACAACTTTTGGCCTCAATATATGCTGGGAATGGAACAAACCGGAAACGTTACCGGACTTCCCAATATTAACCGCGATGGAAGTTTAGGAATATCCCAATGGTTGGCAGCCAACGGTTTACCGATTGACTCTTTTATCGACATCGGCTTAATACCCAATCACCTCGCGGGACAAATTTTGCGAGAAGCCGACTGCGCCGTTTTTACCAACCGCTGCGAAGGTGGCACTAATTTAGTCGCAATGGAAAGTATGGCCTGCGGAATTCCGACTATTTTATCAGCAAATACTGGTCATTTAGACTTGATTTACAGCAACATTTGCTATCCTTTATCGCATCAGGGACAAGTTAAACCTACTGCTCATTTTGCTGGTGTCGAAGGTTGGGGAGAGTCTGATGTTGCAGAAATTGTTGATGCTTTGGAGCAAGTTTATAATAATCGCGAAGTTGCCAAAAATCGCGGTTTAGCTGCGGCAAATTTTATGCTGGATTGGACTTGGAAAAAACAGGTTAATCGATTTCTTGATGTTATTACTCTTTTGTAGGGTGCGCAATGCGCACCCTACGAGAATTAATATCATTTCAATTTTTGAAACCGGTGCGCAATGCGCACCCTACGGGAATTAATATCATTTCAATTTTTGAAACCATACTCCTGTTTCATCAATCCTATGCAGAGAAAATGACTCACCTTTCATCTTCTCAAAATCCTGTAATGCTTGCTTGCAGCCCTCCCAATGTCCGTAATCATCCACCTGAATCAAACCATTAGCAATCACACTGTCATAAAGCGTATTAAATATATCCATTGTTGACTCATACCAATCTCCATCAGCGTGCAGAAACGCAATACTTCCTATTGCTGACTTGTATTTGGGTAAAGTCTCGGCGAATAATCCCTTAACCGGTACCACAATATTTCTAACTTGCAGTAATTCACAAATTTTATCCAAATTTTCACTAATTGCAGCTTTGAGAGTTCCTTCGCCAAAATCTGTGAGATTGGCAGGTATTCCCTGATGTTTATCAATCTCGGTAGGTGCCGGCATTCCTTCAAACGTATCAAAAGCATACAGCACTCTCGGACGGCGGCTGTAATGTTTAATTACAAATGCGATTAACGCCGCTGAACCGCCTTTGCAAGTTCCGCATTCTACAAAATTTCCCGGCAAATCTTCCACACATATTTGCTTTGCTAGGGAGTATAGCGAAAACAATCGAGCTTCGCTTAATAATGTGTAAGGTTCGATCGCTAAAAGTATTGCTTGAAAATTGTCATCAAACGGCTTATTTACAACTGATGCACCGAGGGATGGCGGGGCTTTTATTTTCTTTAAAAAACCATTGGTACACCAAGTAATGTTATAGCCAAAGTAATCGCAATAATTGCTATCAATTTCATATTCGGCTTCGTGTGCGGAGAGGAACTGTTTCAATGCTTTGTGAGGGCCATTGTTATATGAAGCATCTTGCTCTAAATCTGAAATAATTCCGTCTTCAATAACAATATATTCTTCCTGCTTAAGATACGGATGGAAGAACTCCAAGACGTGCTTGCTGGTTTCGTAGGTATGGTCAGCATCTTCTATTACCAGTAAGGGACGCGGCAATGAGTTGATAAACTCTGATGTTAATATTTCTGGTAAAGCTCGTCCGTTTCCTTCCATGTAAGTGACGCGAGGATGTTGGACTGAAGTCACTTTGAAAATATCAATAGAATAAATGTGACCGTCAATGCCAAAATTATTTAGCATATCTGCAAACCACAAAGCACTCCCACCATATTTAGATCCAATTTCAATAATTGTGAGCGGTTTTAAGTTCCAAAATAATAGAGGGTACAGCGTAAAATCGAAGGGATTTTTGAGCATCTGTACGCCTCGATATGAATAGTTCAAAGTGGCGTTTTGAATTGACAGCAGATGTTCGCGCGGAAGAGTTGTATTCCACGAACGTTGCTGTGTGGGTATTTTTAGTTGCGGACGCAATAAAGCCCTAGTTAATTTTTCAACTTGCGCTTGTGCTTGGCGGTGGGTTGGATCGATCGCCAGTTCTACTTTAGCCGCTGCAAGTGCTTCCTGATGCCGCCCTAAATTGCTCAAACAAACTGAACGCAGGTAGTACATTCCTGGTACATTGATATTTAGTAAAGCGACTTGTTCAGCTATTCGCATAGCTTCTACGGGATTATTGCTATGGAGGAATGTAACAGCTTGCTGCATCATTTCATGCACTTGTCGTACAGTGACTTCTCGATCTACAGATTGATTGTTTGAAATACCGCTAATTGAATAACCCTGCAAATGGGCTGGCAAATCCCAGGAAATATTGGGGTCTGGTTGATGTTGGACGGGCGTAACATTGCCACGCCAAGCTGCCCCCATAATTTGCATTGTTTGATATACTATAGTATGCCAACCTCTTTCTTTCAAGTAATCTAAACCCTTAGCAACAGCGGGAGCAGCTAAATCGTGAAATAAAATTATGGCATCTTCTTCTGCCAAGTTTTCGCACGCAATGGCATCATTTAACGGCCCATCACCTTCGTGTTCTCCGTCAATAAAAATTAACGACCATTTGCGGTTAAATTCCTTTGCTAATTGTTCAACTCTTGGTGGGCTGTAACCGGGTACGAGCTTCACGGAAGTTTGCATGCCAGAGGCATTGAGAGCGCCTTGAATTGAATCGATGACGCTTTGTCGAATGTCTTCTCTTTCTAGCAGCGGATCGATCACATCTAATTCAACTCCTGCGAGGGCTAAGTGACAAGCAGACCATCCCAGCCAGCAGCCTATTTCTAATGCTTTTTTCCCGGCAAATTGCAGGGCTGTATTGTAAAGAATGTGTGCTTCGTCGCGACTGAGGAATCCGACTGAACTAGCACGGCGATCGACATACCAGTTGTGCTTGATTTCCCGGCGCAGGTAGGGCCACGGACAAGTATTAGTATCCCCAACAACCATGTTGGGAAAGTACGCATCTGGAAGGATGATTTTCAATCCGGGCGAGACGTAATCTCCGGGTAACAAAGTATTGTGGGGGATTTCAGATTGTGGTTTTAATGTCATTTGCTTTGGTTTTAACTGTTGAAATACTGGGTGTTGTATCGGTTGATAGCGGAGACTAATTTCTATTTGATTTCCGTCGGTTGTTGCTAATTTTACCAAGTCGTGCTTGTGACCGGTGATGTGCAGAATGCCGATCGCCCCGTGCGGCAAATACGGCTCCACAAAACAGGCTCGTTGCTTCTCCCAGACGGGCAAACCAAAGTTGCAGCTCCAGTTACACAGAGCCGGCAGCATCTCTGTGCGATCGAACATTTCAGTACCATAAACCAACCGATTTAACGCTATTTGGTCAGTCATCAAAGAAACGTGCCGCTGCAATCCCTCTCCCAGATATTCCGCCCATAATTCCCAGTGCGGGGCATCTTTTTGTAGTGCAAAAACACCTGCATTTATAGTTGGATAGGTGTGCAACTGTTGGGCAATTTCATCGCCGAAAGCTGCTTGATAATCGCGGTAAACAAATTCCCAATACCAAGGTTGTTTGCCGTAAGCTAAATAATAGCCTCTGTCTAATTCTGGAACAACTGCTAAACCGCGTTTTGCCGCGCCTTTAACTAACAGTTCAACAGCTTGCCAATCTTGCACCCAAGCATCGGCATCTATCCACAGGTAGATGTCAAAATTAGGGAAGTAGCGACGCAAAAAAGGACGTGCTAAAAGTCCTTTGAGATAGTGAGGGGCTTCGTTTTGGCCGGGAAAGTCAAAGTCCCAATCAGGTTTTTGAATGAAATTAACTTGTGTTTCCAGCCACTGCAATTGTTCGGGAGTACAGCCGAGATCGAAAAAGCCGATCGCAATATTTGCACCCTCTGATTTTTCCCGCACCGATAAAATAGTACCTCGCACCAGTTCAAAGTAATTTGCATCGGCGGCCGTGATGATGATAATCTGCATAAGAAGGAAGAAGGAAGTTCGGCAACGGATTCTGTAACGGATGTAACGGATGTAACGGATTTCAGTCCGATGGAAGCCGGAAGAAGGAAGAAGAAAGAAGGAAAAATTTTTATACTACATAAAGTATACTATTGAGGATGACTTATGAAAAACCCAAAAGGAAAAGTTTATCTAGTTGGTGCGGGGCCAGGAGATTGTAACTTGATGACAGTGCGATCGCACCAACTGCTATCCCAAGCCGAAGTCTTAATTTACGACGCTCTCATCGACATCCCGCAACTCGAATTAATCCCAGTAACTTGTCGGAAAATCGAAGTCGGCAAACGCGGCGGCAAACCTTCTACACAGCAGCAAGAAATTAACCGTTTGCTGGTAGAACAGTGCAAACTAGGCAAACAAGTAGTGCGGTTAAAAAGTGGCGATCCGTTTATTTTTGGTCGCTCCAGTTCCGAAATTCAAGCATTGATCACAGCAGGCTGCAAGTTTGAAGTAGTACCCGGAATTTCCTCAGCATTAGCCGCCCCAATGCTAGCAGGAATTCCCCTCACAGATCCGGTCATGAGTCGCTGTTTTGCTGTGATGAGCGCCCACGAACCAGATGCGCTGGAATGGGAAGCATTAGTGCGGATTGAAACTTTGGTAATATTGATGGGAGGGCGCAATTTAAGCGAGATAATTTGGCAATTGCAAAAACACGGACGATCGCCCGAAACTCCGATCGCCATTATCCGAGATTGCAGCCGCCCCGAACATAAAATCTGGATTGGCACTCTGTTGAACATCGTACAGCAAACAGCAGGTCAATCTCTATCGCCTTGCGCGATCGTCATTGGAGAAGTAGTCAGATTGCGCGAATATTTAATCGGATCGGAAAGTACAAACATGAGCGTTACACCAGTCATTTCTAACAACAGCCTGCCGCTAGCAGGAAAAACGATTTTAGTCACCCGCGCAGCTTCCCAGTCAGGTCAATTTAGCGATCGACTCCAGCAACTAGGAGCCCGCGCGATCGAAATGCCAGCCTTGGTAATTGGTGCGCCGTCCACTTGGGAACCATTAGACAGGGCGATCGCCCAAATGTCAAGCTTTCACTGGTTAATTCTCACATCCCACAACGCTGTAGATTGCTTTTTTCAACGCTTACAAGCAAAAGGCAAAGACGCCCGCAGCTTATTTGGCATTAAAATCGCAGTTGTCGGCAAAAAAACAGCAGAAAGTTTGCGATCGCACTCTCTACAACCAGACTTTATTCCCCCCAACTTCGTCGCCGACTCCCTAGTCGAAAACTTCCCAGACAAATTGCAAAACTCCAAAATTCTATTTCCCAGAGTAGAAAGCGGCGGTAGAGAAATTTTAGTTAAAGAATTCACCGCCAAAGGAGCGCAAGTAATCGAAGTACCAGCTTACCAATCTTGCTGTCCCGAAACTATCGATCCGATCGCCCTAGCAGCACTCCAAAATCAAGCCGTAGATATCATAACCTTTGCCAGTTCCAAAACCGTGCATAACTTTTGCCACCTCATAGAAACAACTCCCGAACTTTCCTTGTCTCAGGATTGGCTAGAAAGCATTTGTATCGCATCTATCGGCCCGGAAACGTCCAAAAGCTGCCAAAATTTATTGGGCAAATTAGACGTAGAAGCCACAGAATACACGTTAGATGGGTTGACTGAGGCGATCGTCCAATGGGTAACAAAAAATAAAAGATAAGCCCGGCGGTTGAAACCGCGGCTACACAAACAAAGATAAGATAAGCCTGGCGGTTGAAACCGCGGCTACACAAACAAAGTCCGCCTTCGCGGACTAAGAATGCGAGATAAGTTGTAAAATGGTTGTAAAATAACGAGGAGGAAATATGACCGCAAAAGACCAACTTCTTCAAGAACTTGACCAAGTACCAGAATCGGTGTTGCTGAAAGTGCTTGAATTTGTACTTTCCTTGAAAACTGAGGAAGAACAAAAACTAGAATCCAAAACATGGCAGGCATATCTAGATTCAGAACGCGAAAGAAAGGAGGTTTATCGTCGCCTTGCAAACTCCTAATTTTATCATCACAAGTATGGTTTTAAGTATCCACGCCAGACAGATAGAAATATTTGGTGGTACTTCCGGTGTTAGAGACGAAGGTTTGTTAGAGTCAGCTTTGGCTCAACCTCAAGCAACTTTTGGCGGTCAACTTTTGCATCCAACAATTAGCGAACAAGCTGCCGCCTATCTCTACCACCTAGCGATGAATCATCCATTTATTGATGGCAATAAACGAACGGCTTTTGCGGTGGCAGATACCTTTTTGCGTTTGAATGGCTGCAATCTGAATTTGATGGACGATCGAGCTTATGATTTAGTCATGCAAGTCGCACAAGGGACAATGACTAAGGAAGAACTAAGTACCGAGTTCGAGTCATGTATTGTTGAGTTTTAATAAGTTGGCAAATCTACTTTGAGATCAAGAAGGTGCGCACACCCTACAACTGACTGTGGACATAGGAAATCGCGGAACAAAAAAGCGAGTAAAATGATCAGTAAATAACAAAGCCGATCGCCTTTACGTCAAATTACCAATACCATGAATATAAATTTTTCTCGTTTCGACACCTTAAGCACCTTGCTAGCAGGAACCACCGCAGCCTTAACCATAGTCATTAGCCAACCTGCGATCGCCAAAACACCGCAACAAGTCGCCAGCATCGCCGGGCCGCTGACAGTACAAATTAATAGTTCCCTAGGAGACGGTTCTGGCGTAATTATTGCCAAAAATGGCAAAACTTACACAGTTTTAACCGTCAATCACGTTGTAGAAAAGGCAGAAGTGAAGTATACCGTTCGCACATCGATCGGCAAAAACTACCAAGCAACCGCAGTCACTCGCTTACAAACAACCCCAACAGACCCAGATTTAGCCATAGTCAAATTTGAAAGTCCCGAAGAATATCCAGTCGCGACGCTTGCAGATTCCGATCAAGCCGTCATCGGCACTCAAATCTTCGTTTACGGCTATCCCGCTACCGGCGGACTTTTCGGCGCCGAACGAGAACCCGAACTGTCTCCCGGACTTGTTACCAGCCGCCCACGCAGCCGATCGGAAGGTTACACTCTGCGGTATCAGGCAGTAACTTGGAGTGGCATGAGTGGCGGGCCAGTTTTTGACTCCGAAGGCCGAGTCATCGGTTTACACGGACAAGGCGAATTCGGTTTTGCCCAAACCAGTTCCGGCGAAGTCGCGCCGATTAAAACTGGATTTAATGCAGCAGTTCCAATTAATACTTTTATCGGAAAACTGGTAGCGGCGGGAATGAACAAATCCGAGTTGAAAGTAGACAATACTCCCTCAACTAGCGGCCCCGTATCCACCGCCAATCCGCAAGATGCCCAAGCCTATTATTTTCGAGGACTTTCGCGCTTAGATCAAGGAGATGCTTGGGAGGCGATCGCCGATTTCAACAGAGCACTCGCTTTCAAGCCCAAATATACCCCAGAATTGTATTTTAATATCGGTAATGCCCGCACTTTCATCACTTCCGGCTTGCCCCAAACCGAACCCACCCGCGGTTCCACTGCTATTCAAGCATACACGCAGGCGATCGCAGCCAATCCCGGTTTTGCTGATGCCTATTACAACCGAGCTTTAGCTTACCTAGCAACAGAAGACAAACCGAAAGCAATTGCCGACTTTCAAAAAGCAGCAGAACTTTACAACCAAGGCGGCAGAACCAGTGCATATCAAGACGCGCTGAACAGAATCAAACAAGTGCAGTAACAGTTGACAGTTGACAGTTGACAGTTGACAGCGAAGTTTTTAGGCAGGGGATTTAAGCCCCAGCCTAAAAACAATCCACCTAAAGGTGGGAGCTTAAATCCCCTGTGCAGTAAAATTAGAAGTTAAGGATTAAGAATTAAGAATTAAAAATGGGATAATTCATTTTTAATTTTTAATCTAGTTCATACAAACAGCAGGTAAATAAGAATGACTGCTATCACATTAAACCTCAATTCCATTATCAAAATAACTTCCGAACAGTTCTACCAACTGTGCGAATAACACCGCGATCTACAATTAGAACGCAACGCCAATGGACAATTGATCGTCATGCCACCAACCGGAGGAAAAACAGGAAAAAGCAACTCAAGATTTAACTTACAAATTGGACTTTGGAACGAACAAGCCGAACTCGGTGAAGCCTTTGATTCCTCTTACAAAAGATTTGGAATTAGTTTAAAATTATGGTTCAAACAATCCAAGCTAAAAATGTCACATTAGCAGAATTAAAAACACTTTTTGACCTGCAACTTGTCACAGACGACCAATTTTTTCGAGAATGGCAAGACGAGTTGCCAGAAATCACTGAATTTCAACAACGACAGCTAGATCAGATCAAAGCGGGTTACTTCAATTTGCTGGAGTATCCGCCGATGCTGGAAAAAACCATCAGTTTGTCGATCGTCTCTCCGCTGTTATTTGCTGGCGAGTTTTACCTGCATCCTTTCTACATTAAACCAGAAAAATCTGTCGAAATTTCCGAAGAAGACGAAGGGGTAATCATCAAAGGTAGCATAGACACTTTAGTTTTGAAAGACCAGTTTTGGCTGATGGTAATTGAGTCGAAACGAGTTTCGTTTTCCATCGAAGCGGGATTGGCGCAAATCTTAGCTTATATGCTGGCCAATCCGAATCCCGACAAACCCAGTTACGGCATGATTGCTACAGGCGGCAGTTTCATATTTGTTAAATTAGTCAATGGAGAATCACCGCGATATACCACATCTAAAGGGTATCTCACTCGCAACCCCGGTAACGAACTTTATGATGTCCTCCGCATCCTCAAACGCTTGAGTCAAATAGCAGCTAGCAATTAGTCATTAGTCAGTAGTCATCAGTCATTAGTCATCAGTCATTAGTCATACCAATTTCATAAAGTAGCGCTAGATATTACCCCCCCAACCCCCCCGCGAGTTCGGGGTGGCTCAGAATTCATCAATAGCATATCTTTAGAAAAATGGTATCAGTTTGCACGATCGCACCATTCTTCCTTCTTCCCTCTTCCTTCTTCCTTCGCAATTACCAAGGCGAACCAATCATCGTAAAAGCAGCCCAATAATAAGGATGCGACAAATTTTTATCGCCCCTGGCGGCCAATTCCGCAGGCAAAGGCAGAGCTTGATTATTACCCGATCGCACCAAATAACCATCCTGCAACCGCACTTCCCCGCGCAGCATCGCCAACTGCGCTTGCCGCAAAGCCTCAGCCTTAATCGGCGCCGTGCGCAACTGCTGGTAAAACTCAGTCATCAGCCCCAAAGTTCCAGCATCGCTGACATACCACAAACTCGCCAAAGCCGATTTTACCCCAGCGTGCACCGCCAACCCCGCAAACCCCAACTCAGCTTGTTCGTCACCCACCGCCGTAGTACACGCACTCAAAACCAACAACTCCACCTGCGGGTTAGATAACTTCAACTCACCCAACTGATTTAACCGCAACTTAGTATCCCAAAACTGAATGTAAGAATTTTCCGATCCCCCTGGCTGAAAATCGCCGTGAGTAGCCAAGTGAATAATTTTGTATTGCGGTTGATTGCGCTTATTCTTCAAATTTGCCAAGGTAAAAGCTTCATTGAGAAAAGACGCACCAGGCCAAATCTTGCCCACAATTGTTGATATTTCCAGGGGCACAGCAGGCAAAGGATTTTGATCGTATTTTTCGGGAAACTTCGACGCACCCATCGCCAAAACTTCAGAACCTTTAACATCGGCATAGCGAGTATCAGTCAAACTCAAACTGGGAATCAACCCCAAACTATACTTTTCTACCAAGAACTGTTTGCCATCAAAAAGAGCAGCTAAAGGCAAAGTTCGCAAACCGGCATCCATTGAAAACACCAAGGTGTCAATTTTGTTAGCCTCCAATTCCGCTTGCATCGGTGCAATTAACCACTGATAAAGTTCCTGGCCAGGTTCCTTGTAATCAGTAGCATTCAATCTCTTAGGAGATCTCACAGCATTAGTGAATTCTTTAGCAACTTGCAGAACTGTTTCGCGGCTTGCAGACACAGTTTTAAAAATATTTTTGCCGTCTGGCAATAACAACACAAGTTCTAAATGTTGCTCTTTCGCCCACACATAAACGATCGCGGGTTTAACCCCAGTCAATCGATTGACACTGCTGAGAGTATCTCGGATACTTTGTGGTGTGACTGACTTTTGATCGAGATTGCCACCAAAATAACGTTCAAATTCCCGGCCCTGAGCTCTATCCCTTTGCTGCACTGCGTCGATCGGACTTATTTGCATCGCACTCGATCGAGAAATCTCAGGAAACCTCAAATTCCCGACATTTTCTGAATTTCCACCACTCGCGGGCTTCTGTGCCGTTGCCACAGTGCCACCGTTTTCTGTCGCCACAGGTGTGCCCAGATTGTCTTTTAACACAAACGGCGATAGCAGTACCGACCCGGTTGCAGTCTCATTCGATCCCCCCTCAACAGGTACAGCAGTCCCTCCTGGCGAGACATTTACGATACCGCTCTTTGACTCAGACACTGCGGGAGTCTGAGTGACAATTTGTGGAGAATTGCCTGTAGTTTTTAGTGCCACGGTGGTGGTAGTTGTTGCTGGACTCGGCAGACTGAGCACTGGGCTGGTAACACTTGAGGTGGCAGAGTTCGACTTCGAGTTTCCCGTGCCAACAGTTGCCACCGTGCAGGCTCCTAACGGGCAAGAGCTTTGTAGCAGAGTCAGCGAACCCGATCGCACCTGCCCATCTGTAGAAATGCTAACGCTGGCGCGATCGGCAGTCGTTCCCGTTCCCGCAGCCCGAAACGTTCCCCCAGCATCGATTGCCACATCGCCGCCCGTATTGCCATTAGCTTTGATCGAAACAACTTCCACATCTTTCTGCCCATTAATCTTGCTCGAACCGGCACTTCCCGACTGCGAACTCGAATTGATCACTCCTGTCACGATCCGGCCCGGCGCCACGATCGAGATATCTCCGCCACTTTTTGCACCGAAAGCATTGACATTGCCAGATTCTACCGCACCCGCGCTGCGGATGTTGATATCGCCCGCCGTCCCGTTTGCCGATCGAGATGACACAACACCAGCAGTCACATTACCTTGACTGCTAGTGATGTTAATCCCCGCATTCGAGGTAACGTCTCCGACTGTCACAGTACCGCCCATCAGAGCGATGCTA
Source organism: Microcoleus sp. A2-C3 (assembly GCF_036706065.1). NCBI lineage: Bacteria > Bacillati > Cyanobacteriota > Cyanophyceae > Oscillatoriales > Microcoleaceae > Microcoleus > Microcoleus sp. A2-C3. The sequence continues at coordinate 33,726 of NZ_JAUBVX010000049.1, forward strand.
GCGTTATCAATTCCCACGATCGCACCCGTTCCCATGATCGCACCCATTCCCAAGGGCGAGCGAATCGTCGTCGGATCTTGAAATGTCACCGCCGGCGTTGAATCTGAGGCTGTGGTTGCCGGAGTAATCACAATTTGGCCGCTACCGTCAGCACGCCCGATTGCTACGGAAGCAAAGCCATTCCGCAGCGAGTTCAATTCCGCAGCAGTCAAATCCAAAGCCTCAGTCTCAGCAGCACCGGCAATCGTCACATTTTGAGCCGGATCGGACGGTTGCAGCACCAGATTGCCGTTGCTGCCGATCGAATTATTGCCACCAGTCAAATCAATTTCATTGCCTGTCAGAGTAATATTTCCCCCTGTTTCCGAGCCGCCAGCTTGGATCGCCTCAGCAGTCACTCCGTTGCGCCCTGTTAGCGTCACATTTCCCGCGCGATCGCCCCTCGTGTCGATCGCAGCCACTGTTACCGTACCCTCTGCGGTAACGCTTACATCACCCCCCGACGTGCGTGGCACTTTGGCAGAATTGACAGAAGTGCTGATGCTGGGCGGATTTCCCGTGCGTAGCTTAGCCGTAGTGACATTACCCGCCGTGCTCGTGATCCGAATTTCCTGATTGTTGGTAGTGATATTTCCCGTGCGGATATTGCCCTCAGCTTTCAGAGTAATTGAGGCATTGTCCGCCCCTGTCAGGGAACTTGTGCTCGTGATTGTTCCCAAACCCGCCGGCGATTGAATCATTAGCGGGTCATAAAATGTGAAATCATTAGCAATCAGAATCGAACCAGTACCGTTGCGGAGGCCGATCGTAATTCCAGCAAACCCATTTTGCAAACTTCCGAGATCGCTTGCCGTCAGATTCAGATAAGTAGTAGTCCCGACATCTCCTGAACCAGCGATTACAATATTTTGACCAGGGCTCCAAGGTTGGAGTACCAACAAGCCCGTGCCACTGACCGAATTTTTGTCGCCTGTCAAATTAATTTCATTACCAGTCAAAGTAATATTTCCCGAACCCGCTGCGATCGAACTAACTCCCAGAACATTCCCAGCCGTCAAAGTTACATTTGCCGACGATTTAGAACCGCTAGCATCAAGTTTTTGGGCCGTGACATTCAGGCCTTCGAGCAGAATATTGCCACTGCTACCGCTGCTAGGATTCGATGCAGAAATATTGTTTGTAACCGTCGTTCCCGGACTAATCAAACTAATATTTCCGCCGTTGCTTGACAAATTGCCCGCAGTAATTTGACTTCCCGAAATGGCGATCGCGCCACCTTGAGTGCTAATTGTATCTTGAGCATTCATCGAAAAAACACCCGCACCATTGCGATCGGCATCTGCTCTCAATGTCACCGATCCAGTAGTTGCCGAAAAGCTCAACTGATTGTCCGCCAAATCAGCAATTTTAATATCATTCAGCGCTTCCAGAACCAGATTTGTCGTCGCCGAGATACTTTCCAAAGCTCTTCTGGAAATTGTCAGCGAAGGATCAGAATTGTCTTGCTGCTGTCCTGATGGCGTTCCGGTTGCCAAAATATTACTGTTAGCAATAACTGCCGCATCCCCCGCAGCTTCTGAGGAATCTGTAATTAAAATATTTTCCGGATCGAACAGCAAAGTCCCCAAACCATTTGTCCCGGAAGTATCGACAGTGCCATTAAAAATCAATCTTTGCTTACCGGAAATTTCCACAAATCCGCCAACACCTGTGCTGGAAGTTGCAGAAACACCAGTCGCGCTGATGTTGCCGAAAAATGCTGTCGTGTTGTTCGCCCAGACAAAAACTCTGCCACCATTACCTGTGCTAGTTGCGTTGGCTGCGATCGAGCTTTTGCCATCCACATAAGTCATCGTGGCATTCGGCACCGTTCCCTCGCCACGGTAATCTCCCCCGATCCGCACCGTGCCGCCGCCATCGGGCCCCGAAGCCTCAATCTTCGCTCCCAACAGCCCTACCTTCTCGCCCAACACGTTCACAGTGCCTCCCGCACCCCCCCTGGCAGACACGTCCGCAACACCCGATACTAGAGCAGTTCTGGCACCTGCCGGTACTGTTGTGCCGCCGGTCAGTACGACTTCACCGCGATCGTTCGTAGTTAAACCAGTAGCGTTAGCCACGCCGGAACCCGATAGTAGCTTTGGCAAACTCAGAGGAGAGAAGGGAAGAGCTTCCGAACCAGGCACTCCCGCAGCCGGAGTAACTTCCAAACTCAGCAAAAGTCCGTTTTGACTCAACCGCACCAGATTTTCGCCCGGAACCGCCGCCACCGTAATTTGACCACCGGGCGCCGAAAGTTTCCCCGTACTAATCACCGTACCGCCGAGCAAAGTCAAATTTTGACCAGTCTCCACAGCCAAGTCACCGGCATTGACAATACTCCCCGGCTGTGCGCCAAAAGCAAAAGTATTCGGTGTGCCCAGTAGATCTGCGTAGTTGTTTGTCCCAGTACCGTTAAACCAGCCGCTATCAAAACCGATACCGCTAGCGGTGGTAGCAAAAAAAGACCCGGACACGTCGAGTCGGGCATTATTGCCAAAAATAATCCCTGCGGGGTTGATCAAGTACAAGTTAGAATTGCCACCACTAACTTGAATTAGACCGTTAATTAAGGAAGCGTCGCCGCCGACAACGCGGCCGAGGATATTTTTAATGTTTGGGTTGGAGAGAAAATTGGCAGTTTCGCCAGAATTCAGACCAAATCGAGTAAAACTGTGGAACAGATTTGCTCCGTCTCTGGAGGGTGTGCCGCCTTTAATGTCGTAGCGAGAGGGGGTTCCTGTACCAGGTGTGATGGTGGTTCCGGTGCCGTCTGGGGCTGAAATAATCTCCCCGGCCTGGGCACTTTGAGATTGGGGATAAATTGCCACAATCACCCATCCGCTGATATCTTCTTGGAGGAAAACCAGGTTGGGGAAAAAATCTAATATCAAAAATCCAGCAAGGGGAATTGCTGCCAGAATCGATCGCACAGCACGTTGAGCATTCATAAGATTTGCCTCGATCTAGACCTGAATTCGAGCTTTAAATGGAGATTTTAGGTAAAAAATAGTCGATCGCACCCCAATGCTGACAATTCCTAACGCTAACTCTCGATCGCAAATTTCAAATTTTAAGTCGAATTTTGATTGTGTCACCAACATAGCAAAGACATACAGTAAGTGTCGAAACACCAGAAGTTAAAACGCCAGAAAATTATGAGTGATCGAATTGTCCGTGCGATCGGTTTAACTGGGGGCATCGCCACCGGGAAAACCGCCATATCTAATTATCTGGCAGATACCTGTGGATTTCCGATTTTAGATGCCGATATTTACGCCCGCGAAGCTGTGCACCCAGGTTCGCCAATACTGGACTCTATTGTAGAACGATATGGCGCGGTTATTTTGCTCCCCGACGGCAATTTAAATCGCCCCGAGTTGGGAAATATTATTTTTTGTAACCCATCCGAACGGCAGTGGTTGGAACAACAGATTCACCCTTATGTGCGCCGCCGGTTAGTGGAGCGAACTCAAAGCTGTATTTCTGCATCGAATCCGGTATCGCCAAACACATTGACTGTGGTTTTGGTAGTACCACTGCTGTTTGAAGCTAACATGACTGATTTGTGTACCGAAATTTGGGTGGTATACTGTTCGCCCGAAGTGCAGTTACAACGACTGATGCAGCGAGATGGCTTGAATTGCGATCGAGCCTCGGCCCGCATTAACGCCCAGATGCCACTAGCTCAAAAATGCCAAAAAGCTGATGTTGTTTTGGACAACTCATCAACCCTCGACTCGCTATTCGCGCAAATAGATATGCAACTCAGTCGATTTTCCATTTGAGATTTGAGATTTGCAATTTGAGATTAACTGGCGATATGGGTTGAAAAACCCGGTTTCTATAATCCCTGCGCGCAATTCTTGAATGGTTGCGTCCTCATATCAATAAATTATGAAGTTAATCTGAATAGTCGTAAAAATTTATAATTTGCGGTTGTCGTTTCCTGGTTTGAAGAGTATTTAAAGAGGATTGCAGGGGTTAAATTCTGCTTGTTGCCCGCAAACAGCAGGCAACTCGAACTTATGAGCGAACAAGCGAGTTAGATGAGGGGTTTTACCCCGTTTTGACGAAAAATCAAAAAAATTGCAGGTATTGTCAATTACTAATTGATGATTTCGCGCCAATTCAATTTTTTCCCCTGATAGCAGAGTAGAGGCTGTGTATCAAGAAGTGGAAAATACGACACGGAACTCTATGATGCGCCTCTACTCTTCTATCCTGATGTCAAGCCTGTTACTGAGCGGCACCGCAGTTAAGGCTCAAAGCATGGAAACTCGATCGACCTTTTTCTCTCAAAACAACTCTGCTCCCGAAACGATCGCCACTTTCACCGACACTCAGATCTTTTACGGAGATAAGGATAAGGATACCTTGCCCGAACGAGGCAGCGGGAGATAAATCCGAAAAAATGGATAATTTTGCCAAAAAGAAGCAAATATACTGAATTATTACTTTTAGTATGTTTGCTTCTTTTTTATTGTCGGGACAATTTCAATACGGTTCACTTAACGCTTTTTTGTCATTGCGATCGCAGAGAAAGCAAACAAGAGTGCCTATTTTTCACATCGTTTTTCCAACGGACTGTCTTAATTGAACCGTATTGGGGACAACTCGGTAAAAAAATCAAAGTAAAGCGCGAGTAGGAATCTTCGGCTTTACCTGAATTTTTTAAACTTTTTAAGCTTCAATCTTCCGCAGCTTCGCCGCCAACAACCACATCGCGAATCCGCAAACTGGGCCCGCCACAACCCACGGGTAAACCGCTTTGTCCTCCTTTACCGCAGCCGCCGGATTCATCCCAGTAGAAATCGTCGCCGATCGCCTCAATATCGGCTAAAGTGCTGAAAACATTACCCGAAAGAGTCACATCCCGCACCGGATTGTCCAGTTTGCCATCGCGAATCATCCAAGCTTCGCCAGCACTGAAAGTAAACATTTCGCCGTTAGTCATGCCGCCTTGCCAATTGCGCGCATAAACACCCTCTTTGATCCCAGAAAATAAATCAGCAACAGGTGTATCGCCCCTTTCGATCCAAGTATTCGTCATGCGGACGATCGGCGGATAGTGATAATTCAAACAGCGAGCATTACCCGTAGGCGTTTCTCCCAACTTACCCGCAGTTTCCCGCGAGTGCAGCCGCCCGACTAAAGCGCCGTCTTTAATTAACTGAGTCGTAGTCGCCGGAGTCCCTTCATCGTCATAGAAATAGCTGCCACGGTGTCCCTGTGGCGCTGCACCGTCGAAAATTTGCAAGTTTTTGGGCCCAAACTGGCGGCCCAGGGTCATAATTTCCAAGATGTCGGGATTTTCGTAGGCCATGTCGGCTTCGGAGAGGTGTCCGAAGGCTTCGTGGACGAATAATCCGCTGAGAATTGGGTCGATGACGACGGTGTAGGTGTTGCCTTGGACGGATGGCAAGGCTAGGGAATCTACGGCGCGCTGAGCGGCGCTGCGAACTTGGGTGTCAAGTTCGGTTAAATCTTCGTAAGCTTTGCGGGAACCGGTGGTTTCGCGGCCGGTTTGTACGGTTTCCCCGCTGCGGGCGGTAGCTGCAAAGCGCATTTCCATGTCTACCCAACCTTGTTCGAGCATGGTACCTTCGGAGGTGGCTAGGATCATGCGCTGGGTGCTGTCGCCGTAGCGCACGGAGATGGTGGCAATACGGGGGTCTATGCTACGCAAAATGGCTGCGTAGCGATCGCATAATTGCTTTTTCTCAATTAGCGGCACTAAACGCGGATCTGTTCCTGTCAACGGTAGGAAGCAAATGTCTTGTACTGGCTTAACTGGCGCGAGAATCGTTTCTTCTTCGCCGATCAGTTTGGCTGCGGCGATGGCTTCTTCGATTCTTTCGGCGAGGGTGGAAAGTCGGTTAAAACTGGCAAAGCCCCAGCCACCTTTGTGACAGGCTCGGACTTGGCCTCCAATTGAGACTCCTTCGCTGAGGGTTTCAATTTTTTCGCCCCGCAGCAGGATGTCTGTGCCTTCGGCTTCTTCGAGTCGAATTGCTAGATAATCTACTTGGTTGCGGTAGCGTGCCATTAAGTCTGACAGCAGATTTTTTGAGTCGGCGATCGAGGTGGGCATGAATTTGCACTATTTAACTGCATCCATTTTGCACTTTTGTTAGGGCGATCGGGCTTGTTGGTGCAAAATATCCACTCCTTGCGCGGAGATTGCGACTTATTGGTACGGTTCTGCCAATATCGTTAGTTGACAAATATAGATATCCTGTGGGTTAGGGGCAAGACGCAAGAAATTAGGCTGGTTGTTTCCGTCCTACTGGTGCTTAAATTCTCGCTCCTAAACATTCCTATAAATAAATACTTCATTCTTCACGTCTGTGAAGGTGGGCTTATAACTACTGTGAATACTTACTTTCTACCAACAATCAGCGAAATTTTAGCCTCCGAAGGCTCTGAAAATGACCTCACTCCCGATCCGAGGTCGATCGCCCAAATCGGTCGCCCGAAGTGTCCTGGGAGTCGTGCGGCTGCTAGACAGAAGGCTGAACGGGAATGGTATGGGGCGATCGCAACTTTGAATCAAATGCTCGATCGGCAAAAACACTGTCTCTCCCCAAATCCCACTTCTTGTCAGGGATTGGTTTTGTCCGGGCCGTCTTCGGTTTTGACAGAGCCCGCTGTCGCTTCCGGTTTTGCTAATTGGATTTTTACCAGTATTCCCGACAACGATGCAGGTTTGTGGTCTTTTCGTGCTAGACAAACTTTAGCTTTGCTACCGGCGGCCCAGCAGCAAATATCTGTACCGGAGGCTGCCCCGGCTTTAGCTTTGGCGATCGGCGATCCTTTGGCAAACGAGCAGTTTTGTTTGGTTTTAACTGCTACTTTTAGTCTGGTGATGGTTTTGGGTGAAAATTCGGCTGGAATGCCGGCTTTTCTATTTTCTTTCGACCCGCAAATCGCCGCCAAAGCTTGGGAAGTTTTGCGGAGCAGGGTGACTGAAAGCGATTGTTTGCTTGCCAATTCTGACGGCGGGATCAATTTGCCAGTCAGCCAATTAACTCATAATTCTACGAAATTAGACGCGCTGTTCCAGCAGTTTTTGCCTGTAGATCCAAACTATCAAACAGTCGCGCAGTTCACCCGCTTGCTGCTGCATAATTTGCCCATTGGGAAAGACGAAGTGTCGAGGGGAAAACACGAAAGAGTTGATGATAGCTTGAAAGGGCAGCAAAATATCAATTGTAAGTCTCATCTGCCTCATGCTACCAAAGAAGTGGAATTGCTACAGGCGATCGCCCACGAAGTCCGCACTCCTTTGGCCACCATCCGCACCCTGACTCGGCTGCTGCTGAAACGCCCCAAACTCGAACCGGTGGTGGTGAAGCGTTTGGAAATGATTGATGCTGAGTGTACCGCTCAGATCGATCGCTTCGGTTTAATTTTCCGCGCCGTAGAAATGGAAATGTCCCAAGCAAAAAATTCTGCGATGCAGCTAACAGCAATGTCCCTCGGTGAAGTGCTCCAAAATAGCATTCCGCGCTGGCAAAAGCAGGCGAGTCAGCGCCATCACACTTTAGATGTGATTATACCGAAAAAATTGCCAGCGGTAGTCAGCGATCCGACGATGTTGGATCAGGTTTTAAGTAATTTAATTGAGAATTTTACTCGCACTTTGCGATCGGGGAGTCGCATTCAGGTGGAGGTGACTTTAGCAGGGAGTCAGTTAAAGTTGCAGTTGGAATCGGAACACTTATCTGAAGGTAAAGGCGTATCGACTTTTGCAGAATCGGCGAATGCTCCTTTGCGATCGATCGGACCTTTGTTGATGGTGCAGCCGGAGACGGGAAGTTTGAGTTTAAATTTGAGCGTGACTAAGAATTTATTTCGGGCTGCTGGCGGCAAGTTGGTAATTCGTCAGCGCCCAGAAAAGGGTGAGGTGATGACGGTATTTTTGCCACTGCAATAGTCGATAGCAGAAGGAAGAAGGAAGAAGGAAGAAGGAAGAAGGAAGAAGGAAGAAGGAAGAAGGAAGAAGGAAGAAGGAAGAAGGAAAAAGTGAGCATCCTGATGAGTGTAAAAAGCGTGTTTTAGGAGTGCGAACTCCTAAAATTATGATTCGGATGGCAACGGAAACGATATCGATCGACTGAACGCGATGTGATACTTTTTACACCGGAATCTCGATCGCAAATTCTGTCCCTTCTCCCAATGCAGAAATACAACTCAGTTTTCCGCCGTGTTTTTCTTCTACAATCTGACGGGCGATTGCCAATCCCAATCCCGTTCCTTTTCCAACCTCTTTTGTAGTAAACAGGTAGTCGAATATCCGCAATTTTACTGAATCGGACATACCCAGGCCGTTATCTCTGATGCGAATTACTACGGTTGAAAGGTCGATCGACATTTCAGTACAAATCATAATGCGCCCAGGTTCGGCCTGTAATTCCGCAAAAGTTCGTCCAACGCTCGCTGCGTCCAAAGCATCGATCGCGTTAGCGAGTTACAACCCACTTTCCGCCTTAACATAAAATCGCGAATTTTTGGCTAAAAAATTGCTATCTTCCATTCTATACAAGCGTTATAGCCCCTGTATGAAAATATTAATTTTTCTTGATAATTATTTTTATACGATCGATTTTTTGGGATTATTAAGAAGTATTCTCAAATTAAATCTCTATAATGACGTTTTTTAGTCAAAATATTTTTAACTGTGTTAAGAAGTGCGGAATGTGGGCTCAAAAATTCTCGCATTTCATTAGCTTGTTCTTCTGTCAATGCCGGGTAACAAAGTAACTCCACCCAAGTAATCGGACAGTAGAAAGCCTCTGCATCTCCAGCTTTAATTTCATCAAATATAGACTGAACTTCCGGCTCATCATTGAAGTAATAAATCAGGATGTTGGTATCGAGAAGATATTTAGGCGTTGCTTAATCAGGGTATGAAAAAGAACTAGGCAAAAATCCAGAAGTTTTGTGGAAAATGGTTTTTATGATTTGCCTATTTAGCCGTTCATACCGTAAATCAGCAACGCCATATTTTTTAATTAAAAACCCGGTTACTGCAAGAAACCGGGTTTTTAATCAGACGTTATTTATCGCTTTGTTGATCGCAATTAATGACTCAATGCCAATTCAGGCAATTTCGGCTCAGATGAACCATCGGGTAACACCTTAACCTGACCGTTTTCATCCACATCAACGATCGCACTTTGGCCTTCTTTCAGCTTCCCAGACAGCATTTCCTCAGCCAGTACATCTTCCAACAACCGCATGATAGCGCGGCGCAAAGGTCGAGCACCATAGCTAGGATTGTAGCCTTCTGTAACTAACAAGTCCTTGAACTTGTCTGTCACCGACAAAGTAATACCCTGTTCGGTTAAGCGGCCGAAGACTTGCTGCAACAGGATATCTGCAATCTGCTTGACTTCTTCCTTGTTCAACTGGCGGAAGACGATAATTTCATCCAAGCGGTTGATAAATTCGGGACGGAAGAACTGTTTCAATTCTTCGTTTACCAAGTTGCGAACGCGGCTGTACTGCGCGTCTGCGGCACCTTCAGCAAACTCGAAACCGAGACCACCGCCGCCTTTTTCAATCACTCGTGAACCGATGTTTGATGTCATGATCAGCAGCGTATTCTTAAAGTCTACCGTCCGACCTTTAGCATCGGTCAAACGGCCGTCTTCCAAGATTTGCAGCATCATGTTGAAGACATCCGGGTGAGCTTTTTCGATTTCGTCGAATAAGATCACTGTGTAAGGACGACGACGCACTGCTTCTGTTAGTTGACCGCCTTCGTCGTAGCCGACGTAACCCGGAGGCGAACCGATGAGTTTAGAAACAGTGTGGCGTTCCATAAACTCGGACATATCTAACCGAATCATCGCTTCTTCGGAACCGAAGAAATATGTGGCTAAGGCTTTTGTCAGTTCGGTTTTGCCGACGCCTGTGGGCCCGGAAAAGATGAAACTGGCGATCGGGCGATTGGGATTTTTCAAGCCAACCCGCGCGCGGCGGATGGCGCGAGAAACTGCGCTGACAGCTTCTTCTTGACCGATCAAGCGCTGGTGCAATGTGTCTTCCATGTGCAGCAGCAATTCCGATTCCGATTCTGTCAGCTTGCTAACTGGTACTCCCGTCCAATTTGCCACGATGTGGGCGATGTCTTCTTCGGTGACGATGGGAGAGATTCTGATCTGGCTTTTGTTGATCGTAGCTTCGGCAATTTGGGCTTCGATTTCTAATTCGCGATCGCGCAATTTTCCAGCTTTATCAAAGTCTTGTTCCCGCACAGCAGCATCTTTTTCTTTGCTGACGGCCGGAAGTTGTTTTTTGAGTTCTTTAACTTCGGGCGGGGTTTGCGAGTTCAGAACGTGGACGCGGGAACCTGCTTCGTCAATTAGGTCGATCGCCTTATCTGGCAAAAATCGATCGTTAATGTACCTGTCTGACAGTGTAGCCGCTGCTTCTATAGCTGCATCGGAAATTGTCAGTCGGTGGTGCTGTTCGTAGGCCGATCGCAAGCCGTACAATATTTCTATTGTTTCAGCCACACTCGGTTCGCCGACTTTAATTGGTTGGAAGCGGCGTTCTAGGGCAGCATCGCGCTCAATGTATTTGCGATATTCGTCCAAGGTAGTTGCGCCGACACACTGCAATTCTCCTCTAGCAAGAGCCGGTTTGAGCATATTGGAGGCATCCATGCTGCCTTGAATCGCGCCTGCACCAACTAAGGTATGAATTTCATCAATTACCAGAATGATGTTGCCTGCTGCGCGAATTTCCGCCATAATTTTCGTCAGCCGTTCCTCAAATTCGCCTCGGAATTTCGTACCAGCAATCAGCGAACCCATATCGAGGCTGATTACTTGTTTGTCTTCTAAAATTTCCGGGACGTTTCTGTTAACAATTCGCTGGGCGAGGCCTTCGGCGAGGGCTGTTTTGCCGACTCCCGGTTCGCCTACTAACACCGGATTGTTCTTCGTGCGGCGTCCGAGCACTTGGATCACGCGCTCGATTTCATTTTCGCGGCCCACGACTGGATCTAGTTTGCCGGCGGCTGCTAGCTTAGTTAGGTTGGTGCCGAATTCTTCTAAAGTCGGGATTTTACGATCGCCACCGCTATCTCCTCGGCCTCCGGGTACTGCCGCGACTTCTCCCACGGCACGAATTACCTGCGTGCGGACTCTCTGGCGATCGATTCCCAGGTTTTGCAGCACCTTCGCCGCCACACCTTCATCGTCTTGAATCAGCCCCAGCAGGATGTGCTCTGTGCCGATGTAATTGTGTCCTAACTGTCGCGCTTCGTTCAGCGCCGTCTCAAAAATGCGCTTGACGCGGGGGGTAAACGGAATTTCCGGCGGGAGGAACCCGGAACCTCTACCGATAATATTTTCGATTTCATTGCGCGCCTCTTTCAAGTTGAGGCCCATATCCAGTAATACTTTTGCAGCGATTCCAGTGCCTTCGCCGACGAGTCCCAAAAGGATTTGCTCGGTGCCTACAAAATTGTGGCCGAGGCGCCGCGCTTCCTCTTGGGCTAGCATGATTGCTTTAATGGCTTGTTCTGTAAAGCGTTCAAACATATTTTTTCTATCCTACTGTCTTGGCGAGGGTTGTATCGCTGCTGGTGAGGAGCGATTTGGATCACTACACAAATTATATATGTAAATTTTTGTGTATTTCCTTTAATTCAATGTATCGCTACTAAGAGGAGGCGGACAGTGGGGAGAGCCGAATAGTTGGGGTGTGTTTGCCGTCTGGCTGTGCGATCGAACTGTGCCAATGCAAATTAATGTTATCAATCACGATTTCACTCATTTCCCAACATACTGTGTTGCCGCTCCCCTGTCAAGCATTCTCTTAAAGCGAGCTATCGACAATGTTTCTTCGGGCGGGGGAATGCTTTTGTTTCAAATTACGTACTTTGAGCAAAAGTATTGCACCCCAAAGCAATTTTATTGTAACAGTTTGACTTACGCACGGGCGGTCAGAAACCGGGTTTTTTACTAAAATCCTTCGTTGCAGCCTGTAGATTTGGTAAAAAACACGGTTTATTGGGGCTTTGTGCGTCCAGGAATCTACAGGTTAAGGGACTTATGGGCGATCGCCATTCCCAAATTAGCTGCCTTTTGAAATTGCTATTAATCGCCTACTTGCAAAATCTACGATCGAGACTTGAAGCCGTGAATTTTTCTTGTCATCTTTTCCTTAAACCCATGACAATTTCCTGACTTTAAAGCCATTGTGGAACCAACTGTTTAATAACTTTCACAAACCCGATCGCAATTTGAATCAGCGGCCAACCCACAAAACAGATTAACACTGCCCAGCGAGTTTTAATATCCAAACCTTGACGAACCGCCACAATTACAGATAGCAAGCTCCACACAGCTAATATCCGCTCTATCCCTTCTCCCAGCAAGGGAATTAACGTTAAAAAATTCAGCACTTGCGGGGCGTAGGCAAATCCGATCGGAACCAACAACTCCCCATAACTTACATGACCTGGTTTCAGCCACTGCCCGATTTTAAAGATAGTGAAAGTCCAAAAATAATAACCCCCCACCAGTGCCAAAGCATCTATCCAAAGTGCTAACAATAACACGGATAGCTCAGTTCGATTGATTAACAAAATGACGGCACTGCCAAAAACGCGGGACACCGCTGCTAAAATTACAATCGTTAAAGCTATCCGCTTCGTTCTGGCAGTGTAGGGAGTTTTTTCGTAAAAGTTGCTGTTCAAAGAAAGTGAGTTCCACAGCGTTCTTCGCAAACCAGCAATTGAATCTTCTCCCTTCACGTTTAACTCCTGCTCCTCAAGATAGTTGACAACTCGGACAAAATAAGCTCTAATACAGCACAATCACCAAAATATTTCTACATAATTAGGTAATTAACAGGCATTCTACCAGATTTTATTCAATGCTAAGATTGATTTTGCAGATACTTGTGTGGCTGCGCGGAGGAAGTTTAAATTTGTTGCTCATCGCAGGTCTAATCCTGTTAGTTTGGGGCATTCTTTCGCCAGTGGGAACTGTTATATGGTGGCTTGGTCAAAGTGCCGAAACTTTGGGTTTTAAGAAAAATTCGCCGGAGATATTGCCCCCGAACGAAAGCAGCCCGGAAGCGCGCAAGTCTTCGTCACTCAATTGTTATATCATCTTTTTGCCCGGAGTTGGCGATTTTTCGGGGGACGAACTAACAGCGGGAGAAGCATTTTTTCTCAACCATTTAGTTAAAAGTCACCCGCAGTGCGTAGCAGTGGGGGATATTTTTCCTTATTCAGCTTCTAACAAAAGTTTAGGCGGACAGCGCTGGCTAGCTCCTTTTTGGCGGTTTGCAGCGCAGGCAAAAAGTGGGCCGATTGCTGCGGATATATTCATCAAAATTCGCAATCTTTGGAGGTTTGCAATTTCTCTCGATTATCGCTACGGTTTTGCATACAATCAGGGAATTGCTCATGCAATTATCGAGCGCATGAATGCTCAATCTCCGATTTCAGCTAATCCTCAAAAACCTTTGCAAGTTATTTTAATTGGCACTAGCGGCGGCGCACAAGTTGCTTTGGGTGCTACTCCCTATCTTAAAGAATGGCTGAAAGCAGAAATTACTGTTATTTCAGTTGGGGGCGTGTTTTCGGGAGAAAATGGTTTTGCAGAAGCCGATCGCATTTTCCATTTTCGTGGCACTCGCGATTCAATTGAAGATATTGGCGGCATCGTTTTTCCAACTCGCTGGTACTGGTTCGCGACTTCTCCTTTCAATCAAGCTCGTTTGCAAGGACGCTACGCAGAAGCTGTCAGCGGCCCTCAAAAGCACGACGGCGATGATGGATATTTTGGCGAAAATCTGGCGGATAACGGTCAAAAGTATGTAGATATCACGCTGGATAAGATTAATCAATTGCCTGTTTGGTCTGAGGGCGCGGCCCAAAGAAAGGACTGAAGTCCGAACGATCGAACCTATAAAAATGTAATGATGTGTGCCTTCTACCGACGGCGGTCATTTGAAGAATTTATGCTCGAATCAATTCAACTTTATCATCTTTTGTAAATATGCCAAATTAAATCAACTGATGATATTTTTTCACTGTGAAAAGGCGCTTGATTAACAGGGCTATTTCATTCTAAACAGATCTTTGAGTATGCTACAACTAAAGCCAGCGAGACGTTGAGCTTGAGCCATGTT
>NZ_JAUBVX010000050.1:0-46853 GCF_036706065.1 Microcoleus sp. A2-C3
CTATTATTTCCCCAGATTCTATGCCAGCCTTGTTTTTGGTTAAAATATTGTTAATTTCTTCCCTCTTTTTTTTGACCCGTTCGGTATCAGATTTGGGATTAATTTTCTGAGTTTTTTTCCAGGTAATCTTCGCCAGAGATAAAAGTTCATAGTAGCTCTGTTTTGATTTATAGCTGACACCAAATTCTCTCTCTAAATAAGTAACAAGCTCATCGAAATCCCAATATTCTTTGTTCTTTAGCCATTCGATTATTTCAGTTTTTTGTAGAGATGTTAGATATCCTTTGGACCCTTTATTTGCTAATTTAATCCCTGCGACACCTTTGGTTTTAAATTGTTTTTTCCAATAACCAATAAAAAATTTACTTACACCTAAAAATTTGCTAATTTCATGGTAAAACTTACCTTCGATAGCCATCCTTACAGCTATTGCTCGTTTTATTTCTCTTACAGTTCGATCGCTTTTAATGAAAGATTATAAAGCCACTCTTTCTTTTTCCATATCTTTCTGTGGCAGTTGTAAGTTATTCATTTTTATCGTCACAATTAATTATTGCATATAATTATATCATAATAAGTGTAGAAAATGATTTAGGATTGCTATAGTTGCTAGCTTATCATGGTCAATCATTGCTGGTAGGTCGATCAAGTCCTCGATGCGTTTTCCTACCAAGATTAACTTTGTCCTCACCAGTTCAAGTAAAATATCTAATTTATTCGGGTTTTTGGGAAAATTAATTCCCAACAGCTTCAATATGGAAAATGCCGTTTGGATGGCTTCCAGAGGTTTATTTTGTGCTGTATAGGCTTGGATTTTGACTTCATAGACTTTCACTTTGTCAAGCAACGAAGTAGCTTGTTGCAGCACAAGGGAAGCCAATTTCTCCATTTCCTCAAAGTTGCCTCGCGAACTAGCTACCTCGGCTGCTTCTACATAGAGTGCCAAGGTTAACTCATACTGACGAAGCCAGCTATCTGCACTGAGGCAATCCCTAGCAATTCTTAAGTAATTCCATGCGGGTTCCCAGGCGGCTGATGCCTTCGCTTTTTTGGCAGCAATAAGATTTAATTGAGCGAGTTTATCTCTTTCTAACTGAACGTCTATTGCTGCAATACCGAAGTTGAGTTGATTGACAATATCAAAAATCTTTTGTTGGAGTACCTGTGGTGGCGTATTTTTCAACAAAAGTTGTCCGACTTTCCAGTGAACGGCTTGCTTCTCGTCTGGAGGAATTAGGGAATAGGCCGCTTGCTGAATGCGGTTATGAGCAAATTTATAAGTAATTTTTAATTCATGCTCTTCTCGGTCTGTTTGAATAAACTTGTAGTCATCACCGACGGGTAAGATCAATCCCGCTTCAATGGCATCCCATAATTTATTAGCCGTTTGTTTTTGAGAAGTTTCATTAATGATTGAAAGTGTTGCCAAATCAAATTGGTTGCCAATACAAGCCGCTAACCGTATTTTCTTTTGTGCTGATTGTGATAAGGTTTGAATTTTTCCGGTCATCAATTCAACAACATTATCAGTGATATTTCTAGTTTGAATCTGTTCTAAATCCCAAGACCAAGCTCTAGCCTCTCTATCAAATTTCAGGAATTGCTCTGTATAAAGTGACTTGAGAAATTCTTTGACAAAAAAGGGATTACCCTGTGTTTTTCCCCAAACCAACTCAGCTAATCTTTGGGTATGGACGCACTGACTCTTCAGCGTATCCGCAATGAATTCATTAACCTGGTTTAAATTTAAGGGTAAAAGGGAGATATTATTAACTACTACTCCCTGCTTTTTTATCTCCGATAAAGTCAACATGACAGGATGAGTTGCACTGACTTCGTTATCTCGATAAGCTCCAATCAAAAACAGATATTGAGTATTAGTATTGGTCATTATAAGCTGGAGCAATTGCAGCGTGGCGCTGTCTGTCCATTGAAGGTCGTTTAGAAATAGGACGAGGGGATGCTCTTTTTGACAAAAGACTTGGAGCAACTTTTGGAAAACTAAATTAAACCGAATTTGTGCTTCTGTTGGAGGTAATTCGGGGACGGGATGCTGTTGGCCAATAATCAGTTCAACTTCGGGAATGACATCAATAATAATTTGACCGTTGTCTCCTAATGCACGTCGAATTTTCTCTCGCCACTGTTGTAAGTGAGGTGCAGTTTCGGTGAGCAATTGCCGAATTAATTCTTGGAAGGCAGCAACCAATGCCTGATAGGGAATATCGCGGTGAAGCTGGTCAAATTTGCCTGCAATAAAGTATCCGCGTTTTTGAGTAATAAGCTTATACAGTTCCTGGGCTAAAGCTGATTTCCCGATGCCAGAGTATCCAGAAATTAGCATGAGTTCAGTTTGTCTTTGTACGGGCGGGTTTTGTTCCTGAGTTATCGTTGGGTTACTAAGGTTATGTGCTACACCCGCGCCTACTCGCTCAAAGGCAGTTAATAAGGACTCAATCTGCGGTTCTCTCCCGTACAGTTTTTGAGAAATTTGTAATTGATGAGAAATATCTTGGCATCCCAAGGTAAACCTTTGGATTGCACCGTTTGTATATTGAGCAAGACAATTTTCTAAATCTGCCTTGATTCCCCAAGCACTATTATATGTTTGTTCCGCCGTTTTTGCCATTAATTTCATGACAAGTTCTGAAACGCTCACAGGAATTTCTGGATTGACTTCATGAGGAGGTATCGGTTGTTTGGCAATATGGCAATGGACTAACTCAAGTGCATCAAGTGATTCAAAAGGGAGTTGCTTGGTCAGCAATTCGTAGAAGGTGACACCAAGAGCATAAAAATCTGTGCGATAGTCCAGCGAGCGATTCATCCTGCCTGTTTGTTCGGGAGACATATAAGCCAATGTCCCTTCTAGAACATTGGGACTTTTGAGGCTGGTATTCTCTTGGGGTAGAAGGGTAGATAAGCCAAAGTCAATGATTTTTAATTGTCCGGTTTGAGGATTTAAGACAATATTAGATGGATTGAGATCTTTGTGAATGACATTGTTTTGATGAACTTTGCCTAACGCATCTGCAATTTGGATGGCAATGTGGAGAAAGTCTGGTAAAGTAAAGGGACGACTCTCGCGCAGGATTTTTAAGGACTCTCCTCCAAAATCCTCTAACAACATGACTTGTGTGTTCTGGTATTGCCGCATTTCGTAGGCTTTAATCGTTTCCTCTAAATTGAGACGGCGAGTGATTTCGTATCCCTGTTGATAACGGGAGAGTTCGGCAGGGGTGGGATAATCTTCTTTGAGGAGTTTCACAATTAAAGGTTGCTGATTTTTATTGAGGATGCCTCTGTATATCAGGGAATTAGCACTTTCGTAGATTTGGTTGATAATTGTGATATCTGGCAGTGAAATCATGTTGAGAATTACTGCTGCCTAAAAAAAATCAGCAGTATTCAATTATAGCAAGGGCTTTGGTGGGTTATGGGATACGCTAGAGTAGTGTGGGATTGTTGGGTCTCTGGAACTGCAATAGGTGGCGACAGTTTCATGGCCCACGGATATGTAGCTAGAAACCCGGTTTCTAGGAGTTTTGGGACGAGTCACGATAAATTTAGGAAGAAACCCGGTTTCTGAGGCCACGCGATAGGTAGCTAGAAACCCGGTTTCTACGAGTTTTGGGACGAGTCACGATAAATTTAGGAAGAAACCCGGTTTCTGAGGCCACGGATAGGTAGCTAGAAACCCGGTTTCTACGAGTTTTGAGTCACTATAAATTTATGAAGAAACCGGGTTTCTGAGACTTTCATCATGTCCTCTTTGTCAATGCAGGTGCTTTGCCAAAATCCTCAACCGAGAGCCTCTTTCTCATACCACACGAGAAGATCCCAGAGATAGATATCCGGATCGTCATGATCGATCATCTCTTTAAACATTGAAACAAATTCATTGTCTAAAAAACTGTCCAATCATATAGGCAGCTCTTTGGCATTTTATTCGTGACTGTAACACAATACGGTTCACTTACAGCACTTCCGGCTATTATGAAGCACAGTTTTACTCGTATCCCTTTCCTGTCCTAACTTTTGATACTATCTGCGTACCTCATAGCAGCCGGAAGTGCTGGTAAACCCGCCCCGCCCCAACAGTCGAACTCAACTTCACAATTCACGTCCTCAAAAATAGTTTCAACCTGGTAAATACTATCACAATTAACGCCAAAATCGCCGTATATCCAAAACCCCTCAAAAACCCCATAAACGGATTGCTTGAAGTCATCTCAACAATCACCGGTTCCCATTTAGTTAAAACCAGAATCGGCCAGATAATATTCGCAAATCCCGCATAACCAATCATCGGATTCACCCCGTTATCAATAAACAACTGCAAAAACCATCTTTTTTGAAATACATCGATAATTATCGTCAACCCAATCAACAGAAAAATCGCCATTCCAGTCGTTACAAAAAAGTAACTCATCGTCGCTGAATCTTTCTTAATTCCTCCTTCATAAGGCTCAAACAGCAAACCCAAAATCAACCAATAAAAACCCCATTTGTAAAGCTGGTTCAATAAAATTTCGGTGACGTTTTCGGGTTTTTTCAACAAAAATAAACCGCACAAACACAACACCACCGTCACTAATGAAGTCTGCCACACCCATCTAGCTTGCAGTCCAATTAACAAAACTAAATTGACAGCAAACATCAAAACCATAATGCTGAAATAGCGCCAACTCTTCCAGCTAGCATAACTCGACTCTTCCGGCGAACGATACTCTATCCACCTACCAAACAAATCTCCCGCAATCGTACCGGGAATCACCACAAACAAATACTTTAAATAATCAAATTGAAACAGCCAAGTTGCAGGAGATGACAACCAAACTAACTTAACCCAACCGTCAGCCGGAGAAGACAGTCGCGCCGCTAACAGCAAGCCCAAAAATCCCACTCGCAGCCACACATTTGAACGAGTAAACAGCCAAATTATCGAACCGAAAACTGCCACATTTGCAAGTACCATCAAGATGATATCGCTGCGGTTAACTGAAAATCCTATACCGTTGGGATATTTGATGTGAGATATGAAGACTATTCCGGCACTCCAAGCAGCAAGGGTTAACGCCCTGCGCACCCACGCAGACCACTTTTGGGGCCAGCGAACATACATCAAAAATAATATTAAAAATCCGCACAATCCAAGCCACCACTTTAATCTACTGGCTTCCTCCGGGCTAATTACAGTCGGGCGAATATGCTGGAGAAATATCGCAAATGACGCTAAGAAAAAGCCTCTTTGCAAAATAGAGAAAATTATTTTTTTTGTATCCCATCCCTTGGCGATGCGGCGCGACAAAGCTAGCGGTATCGCGGCGCCCATTGCAAACAAAAAGAAGGGGAAAACTAAGTCAACCCAGGTTAATCCTGCTAGTTTGTTATTGAAAATATGGTCTGGTGGTGGGAGTTGGGCGTGATACATCCACGCTGGTAAGGTTTTGCGGGCTATTGTACCTGATAAAACCATTGCTAAAACTGCGATTCCACGCAGCGCATCCAGCGCGTCGGCGCGTTGGGAAACGGCAGCAATTGCTAACGGTTTTTGGTTTTTGATGCTATTTTTTGATTTCGATGTTGTGTGTTCCAATGCACTCACCAATTCTTCATTGAATAACTGTAAAAGCTGTATAACTTATTTTTTACCAATTAGTTTGTGTAGCCAGCTTCCTGAAGCTAGGCTGCTGAGTCTTTCTGCGGAGTGTTTTTTGTTGACTGTTAGTCTCGAAATCCGGTATTTATTGGGTGGAAAAAACCGCAGTTTTAATTTCAAACTGTCATACAAGTATCCTGATTTGTAGTATTTAGCAACATATTTGTCAACTTGTTTGTTGACGGCGCCAAAGGGGTAGGCTATGTGAGACGCAACTATTTGATTTGGGTCTAAATCTTGGGTGCATTTCCTCAATCTAATTTGGTCTTGAGATAATTCTCGGTCTAATGCTTTCAGAGAAATTTTTGTGAGATTTTCGTGATTCAGTCCGTGGGATTGAATATCATAAAATCCTTTTTGCATTCCGTCTCTTAAGTCTTGACAAGTTACCTTTTTTATGAGTGAATCTTGGTGGCCCAAGAAGCCGGAGTTGATAAATACAACTACTTGAGTTTTTTTGCCGTATTTTTTTTCGAGTCTTTCTAAAATCGGCAGTAAATGCGTATAAATGCTTTTGTTGCCATCGTCAAAGGCAATCATAACTTTTTTGCGTCCGCGATTTTCACTCGGCACCGGCTTTTTGGGATTGGCGATGAAATATTCGTAAAGCTCTTGGGTTGACAAAAACCAATAGTTATGGCTAACTAAGTCTTCTAAAAAAGGTTCCAAATTTTGCTGGCTGTAGTCGCCGGGAAAGTCTCTGCGCTGCGGCGGTACTTCCTGAAGATTCCGAAGGTCAACTATATCGTGAAAGCCGAAAATCGGAATTTCTACTGTGATGATTTCTAGGATTACTTGATACGTGATGAAAGCTAGGAAGAATGCTAATAAAAATCTAATAATCCGTTTTTTTCGGGGCGTCATACCGGGTTTAAAATACTCCGGCCATTTGTTAACTAAATAATTTATCATTGACAATTACAACCTCATGAGGTATATAGTTCAGGCGGTAGTATGAGGGTTTTTCGGACTCAGGTGTTGGGAGTGTCTAGATTGTCGATCGCCCGTACCTTCCATAAAGATGAGCTAGGTCAAGTCTAGCATGATACAATTTATGGCGATCGCACTTTTCCTGCAACCCAGTCGAAAGTTGACACTGCTTATTTTTTTCCCGAATTTTTTCTAGGTGATTTTCTTGACTTGTGATTTCCCCTCCGAGGTGGTAGCATATTTCTGCGAAAGCGCGATCGAACAACAAGGATCAAAATCGCAGTAATTCTGCCTGTTTACAACGAAGCAAATTGCCTAGAGCAAACCTTTGACAGAATTTTAGAATTTTCTCAACAAAATCACGCTTACAATTTTATCATTGTTCATAACGGCTCGACCGACAATACACTGGAAATTATCGAAAACAAACTCAAAGCTTTCCCCGCACATCACATCAAACTAATTTCCTATAGCAACCGTCAAGGCAAAGGATATGCCGTAAAAAAGGCAGCGAATATGCAGAGGCCGACTGCATTTGCTTCATGGATGGCGACTTAGCTTACTCCCTCGAACACCTCGAACGCTTAGTAGAAAGATTAGAAAAATTTGATGTCGTAATTGGTTGCAGAAATCTCGATTTAGAAAACTTCCGAAATCTTACCTTACTCATAAAAATAGCCGACAAAATATTTAACTTAATTTCCAGATTAATCCTGAATCTATCCTATAGAGATATGCAAGCCGGATTCAAAGGGTTTAAAAAATACCAGCCCAAGAAATATTTAAAAGACAAACAGTTACCGGGTTTTTATTTGATACTGAACTACTTTTTTATATAAAAAAAAAGATATACAATTGGTGAAATTACCGCCAGAGTTTCCCAGCAACACCTCTACAAAATTTCTCAAGTCAATATACTTAAAAATTCCCTAAAAATGTTGACCTGCTTGTTTAAAATTAGATACAACGACCGCGCAGGCTACTATAAATCAATCAATCTTGTTGAGCTTTGACCTAGAAGAATTTGACATCCCTGAAGAATACGGTCAACCCCTGCCAGACGAAATAAAATTTGAAATTTCTAGCGGAGGATTGTCAAAGATTATGGCACTTCTCGACAGATTAGATATTTACAGCCACATTTTTTGTCACAGCTAACTTTGCACTCCACAACCGAGATACAATCAGAGAAGTCTCAAAACACCACGAAATAGCCTCCCACGGCTTTTGCAACTCTCAATTTTGCCTAGAAGATTTACAAAAATCCAAGCATACTTTAGAACAAATGATGAAATAGTCGGAAGGAATCGATCGATCGCCCACAACGCGATCGCCCACAACGCGAGTAAAATCCAGTAAAATTGCCAAAAGGTCGATCGACCCCCGTAGCTCCGCTATATTTGGATTCAAGGTTTGCTATACTCCAGAAATACACACAATATTAACCTTTAGAAAATCAATAGGCCGGAGCTATGACATCCTATGCAACCTCTACAGCAAGAGCCGAGATGAGTGAGATCCGGCGCTTGAAAAATATACTGCCCCCAGAACTCCAAAGTTGGGTAACAGTAGAAAAAACAATAGAAGTTAATCCCACCCTGATCCGCAGCGAAGAAATAGGCAAAGACCAGGTAGAAATCCAAATAGACCTGATCCGCTGGGAACAGCTAGCAATGGATCAGCGCAACCTCCTATTTTGGCACGAAGTCGCCCGCATCCAAAACGACACCATCCCCAGAGACGGTTGGGAAATGGCAGCCCTCGCCATAGGTTTAGGCGGCGCCGTCGGCGAACTTTGGGTGCAAGACGGCTTGCTGCTGCTGTTGGCCGTATCTTTGTGCGGCGTCTCCGGCTGGAGGCTTTACCAAAAAAACAACGGAGACAAAAGTTTAAAAGAAGCAGTAGACGCCGACGAAAAAGCCCTCGCCCTAGCCACCCGCTTCGGCTACACTCTCCCAAACGCCTACAAAAGCCTCGGCAGCGCCTTAAAAACCTTAATCGAGCAAACTTCCAAAAAAACTCAACGGGCTAAATACGAAGCTCGTCTCCAGGCCCTGAAACGCAACGCAGCGAAAGCCAAAGCCAAAGTCAAACCCATCACCCGCGAAACCTCGCAGTCAGAAAACGTCTACAATTCTTGATCTTCTTCCCCGACGCTGGCTACAAAGATTTTCCAGTTAACCGTTAACTGTTGACTTTTCTGTTAACAGTTGACTGTTGACTACGGTAGTTAGCCTTGGCAACAGAATTTTCGGGTATTATTGTAAAGTTTACATAAAGCTAGCCTTCTAATAACAATAATAGTGGATTTGCTAGGACAGAATAGGCTAAAGACATCAGCTTGAAATTTGAAACTAGGACTTCATGGTCAGCCAAACCCCAGAGGCAGATTTTCGGGTTACGTACTTGGACGAGATTCCCTCCGTTCACATACCCGTGCGCTTGAGCGTACTTGAAGCCGTAAACTTCAAGACAACCTGCCAGCAACTTTTCTTTGGAAGCACCGTTCCCAGCAAAATAGTCATAGACTTCAGTCAGACGACATTTATTGACAGTAGCGGGATCGGTGCTTTAGTCAGCAATCTGAAATTTGCCAAACAGCGCGGTAGTGACTTGGTGCTTCGGAGCCTCAAGCCACAAGTGATGGCAGTATTTGCTCTCACCAGCCTAGATCAAGTGCTGACGATCGAGCAACCTTCTGCAACCTCAACTCCCACAGAGACCAACTCCTCTGACAATCACCTACCGATGACGCACCCCTCGGTGCAATCGTGGGTAAAACGACTCATCGACATCGTTGGGGCAATCGTTGGTTTGATAATTACAGGAATATTGTTCATACCGATAGTCGCAGCTATCACAATTAACGATCCGGGCCCGATATTTTTTGCGCAAACCCGCTGTGGTTGGATGGGCAGAAGATTTCAGATTTGGAAGTTTCGCTCGATGTGTACCAACGCCGAAGCTATGAAATCCCAAATCAAAAACCAAGCCTCCGGCGCATTTTTCAAAAATGACAATGACCCCCGGATTACCAAAGTCGGGCGCATCTTGAGAAAAACCAGTCTTGATGAACTACCACAATTTTGGAACGTACTCAAAGGCGAAATGAGTCTAGTCGGCACCAGACCCCCGACTCCAGACGAAGTTGACCGCTATGAAGTACCTCAGTGGCAGCGTTTGGATGTCAAACCTGGGATGACGGGTGAATGGCAAGTCAACGGTCGCTCTAAAGTGCGCGATTTTGAAGATGTCATCCGTTTAGATTTAAAATACCAACAAGAGTGGAGTCTGATGTATGACCTGAAACTAATTGTTAAAACCATAACTGTGCTGTTTAACAAAAATAGTGGCGCTATGTAAGAGCGGTCAACAACCCACCGCTGAAATTTTAGGTGCTGTTGCTTTCTGGACAGCCGGAACTCGAACTTGATACGTAAATTAAGCAGGCGATCGTTCGCGATACTTACGTTAGCATTAAGTGTTAAAATTCACACAGAAAATGTGCAGCTAGTTGCCAGCTCTGCGATCGGAGTATTAATTAGCAATTTGCGAGTTCGAGATCGTACTCGAATCACGCCAGCAGGGTTTTCGAGGATGACAAGAACTCAGGTGTGTTGACAAAAGTATCGACTGCTAACACGGTCGAAGCTCAAATCACTCATCGCAAGCTGCCTCGGTAGGGAATTTTTCCTATTCAAACGCCCTACCGAGGCAGGTTACAGTATCGGAAGTCTCTCATTTTCTGTGCGAGTAAATGGTGCGAAAGGAATGCTCACCTTGAGGCAAAACGGGCTTCTTCAATTCAAGCTTGACTTAACTAATATGTTGCCAAGACCTTGCCCTCCTTTTCCTCTCCAACCTGCGCTGAGTACAGCGGTGGTGGGGGGCGACCAGGGAGAAGAAAAATGAAAGACGAGCAACCAATTGCCGAGTTCCACCTTCAGGTTAAAACAGACCTAAAGGCTCTGACACAAGTTTCGGAATGGTTGGAGAATATTGTTCTGCCGCTGATACCACACGACTTGTGGTGGCAGTGCAGCCTGATTGTTAACGAAGGGTTTACAAATGCTGTCCGCCATGCTCACCAGAACTTGCCGTCCGAGACGCCGATCGACCTTGAGGTAAAAGTGTTTGCCGATGACTTAGAAATTAGGATTTGGGACAGGGGTCAACCCTTCAACCTGAAAGCAAAACTGGACTCGATCATCCAAGAGCAGCGCGATCCGTTGGACAGAGAAGGAGAAAGGGGACTGGTGTTTATGTACAAGCTCACAGACAAGCTTTGCTATATCCGTACCGACGATCGCAACTGCCTGGTAATGCGCAAAAACCTTACGTGATAGCGCCAGATCTGCCCGCTCCAGGGCAGCTTCTGTCGCTCCGGCAAGGGGTCTGAGCGCCGCCCCCTGTTATGCTACCGGGAACCCAATTACATCCTCTGCAATTCAACGGGTGTAGGCTGGAGTTAGCGGTGGCAGGACAATTTGCTTCAAACTAAATATTATGCGTATTCTAATTTATTCCTATAACTACTATCCAGAGCCGATCGGCATTGCCCCCCTAATGACAGAACTAGCGCAAGGCCTAGTCAAGCGCGGCCACCAAGTCCGAGTCGTCACAGGAATGCCCAACTATCCCCAGCGCCGGATTTATCCGCAATATCGGGGCAAATTCTACCTCACCGAAGAACAGAACGGCGTCACAATTCAGCGCAGCTACCTGCGCGTCAACGGCCCTCACCCCAGCCTGCTAGACCGGCTCCTGCTAGACGGTAGTTTTGTCGTCTCCAGCGCCGTCCAAGCCTTCAGAGGCTGGCGCCCCGACGTGATTTTCTCGACAATGCCACCTTTACCGATTTGCGTCCCAGTCGCCTTTTACGGCTGGAGTCGCGATATCCCGATCGTCCTTAACGTTCAAGATATCGTCTCAGAAGCAGCGGTGCGCGTCGGCTTGGTGAAAAAAAACGGACTGCTAATTAAGATTGCTGACGCCTTAGAAAAATTCGCCTACAGCACAGCCAGCCAAGTCAGCGTCATCGACAGCGGTTTTATCAAAAAATTGCACTCTCAGGGAGTACCCCCGGAAAAAATAGTTTGCGTTCCGAATTGGGTCGATGTTAATTTCATTCGCCCCTTACCCAAAGAAAATAACTCCTTTCGAGAAACTCACAAACTCAAGGGTAAATTTGTCGTTCTTTATGCTGGAAATATTGCCCTCACTCAAGGCTTGCAAACAGTTGTCCAAGCAGCGGCTCGTTTAAAACACATACCCGAAATCGCTTTTGTAATTGTGGGAGAATCAACAGCACTCGCGCGCTTGCAAAAAGATTGCGAAACTTACAAAGCTACCAATGTAATGTTACTGCCCTTTGAACCGCGAGAAAAATTGCCCGAATTGTTAGCTGCTGCGGATGTTAGTTTAGTTGTACAAAAGCGCCGCGTTACTAACTTCAATATGCCTTCAAAAATTCAATTACTTCTCGCCAGCGGCCGGGCAATTTTGGCGTCGGTTCCTGAAACTGGTACAGCCCACAAAGCAGTCCAGCAAAGCGGTGGCGGGGTTGTAATAGCGCCGGAAGACCCGCAGGCTTTGGCTGATGCTGTGGAGGATTTGTTCTTAAATCGCGATCGGGTGAATGCGTTGGGCGAGCAAGGTAGAAATTATGCTGTGGAGAATTACGGATTTGAGGAAGCTTTGAATCATTATGAGGCTTTATTTGCGGCGGTGGCGGCGAGTCATGCTGAGAAAGTCTTGGCACCGCTGCCAAAGTGATCAGATAATTGGGTTAGTGAACATCTGTTTGGCTTTTGTAGTGCTGTCGCGAGAACCCTTACTTCTACAACCCAGCCGGGAACAGCACTCAAAGAAATAAGGCTGGTTTCAAACAATCTTTGGGATTAAAATAATACTATGAAATTTACCCTTGATGTAGAAAACAATCCTACAGGCTGGCCAGATCACACTCAGCTACCAGAATCGGACGGTACTTTTGTGAAAAATTTTCAAGAACATCCCCAAAGCATTCTGTTAACGGATTCCATTACTCCCATTCTCGAAAGAATTCATCCCGATGGTAACTACTGTATCGGTCAAGATAGCGGCATTTATTGGCGATTAACTGAGCCGTTAGAACGGGGCGCGGAAGCACCGGACTGGTTTTATGTGCCCAATGTGCCGCCAACGCTTGATGGTGAATCGCGCCGTTCTTATGTGATGTGGCAAGAATTGATTTCACCGTTGATTGTGTTAGAGTTTGTATCGGGAAATGGTGCCGAAGAACGGGACAGAACGCCTTTATTGCGAACTGGTCAACAGGAAACTAAGCCTGGTAAATTCTGGATTTATGAAAATGTGATTCATGCGGGATTTTATGCTATTTATGAGGTAAGTAAGGCGAGTGTTGAAGTTTATGCTCTGATGGAAAATAGCTATCGATTGGTTGCTGCAAATGAACGCGGCCATTATCCGATTGAACCGTTGGGTGTTGAATTGGGAATTTGGCAGGGAAGGTATCAAAATATGGAGTTACCTTGGTTGCGCTGGTGGGATAGTGAAGGGAATTTGCTGTTGGCGGGGGCTGAAAGGGCCGATCGCGCTGAACAAGAATTAGAGCAGTTGCGGGCTCAATTGCGATCGGCTGGAATTGAACCGGAGTTGTGAGGGGAATCTTGACGGAAATTTTTAAATTCCGCCCATTTCCGATCGCCAATATTTTATGAGTCAGTGCGGTTAGTAATAATAATGCCACAGACGATCGCCAATGTACTAAAAATATGCACCAACGAAATCGCTTCACCGAGAAACAGCCACGCAGCAATACCGCTAAACACTGGAATCAGGTAATAGATTAAGGCTGTGCGGTTCGGGCCAATGAGGGCGATCGCCTGATTCCATGCCATAAACGCCACCACCGATGACAGAACCCCGACATAAAGTAACGCCAGGGCGATCGAAGGATTGAACACTACAGGGTGATAAATCCAACATTCCAGCGCATAGAAGGGCGATAAAAACAACAGCCCCAAGCTAAAAGTGGATAAAGTGAAAGTTGTCATCCGCAGGTTGGGCGGCTTGCGCTTTACCAGCATCGTGTAGCCAGCAAAGATGATAGATGCCAACAGCATATACAAATCGCCGATCGCAAACGAAATACTCAGCAGCCTCTCTAACGAACCTCCCGCGATTAACAGTACAACACCGCTGACTGCGATCGCAATACCGACTGCGCGCGTTAACGAGATAGTTTCTCCGTAAAATATACGAGACATAAGTACAATAAAAACTGGGGAAGAAGTCGCAATTAACGCCATATTCACGGCTAAAGTTGTGTGGCCTGCAACGTAGATTAGAGTATTAAAAGTAGTCACGCCGGAAAGCGCCGATACAGTCAAGTAAGGGAGATATTTTTTAATCAATTTCCAGTCAGCAACTGCCGCCCGCACAGTAAATGGAGCCAAAGTTGCCACAGCAATCGTCCATCGCCAAAAAGCTAAACCCACTGGCAAAATATCCTGATTTAAAGCTCTAGCAACGATGAAGTTGCCAGCCCAAATAACCGTCGCCACTACTGCCAAAGAATAACCCATTGACATTTTATTGTTCATTTATTTGGGTTGATTTTTTTGAGGTAATTTTGTCAGTTTCATTTGAATTAAGTTAAAGATGGGAATTAGATATAAATAAAAGGCATAAGGAATAAAATCTGAATTGACACTCAAGATGGTTGCAGGCACTAATCCGGCGATATTCCAAGGAATTAATGGAGAAATCACAACAGCGGTGTTTTCCAAATCTACAGCAAGTTGATAATTATCTAATCCCTCTTTTCGGTATTTTTCCTCAACTAACTGATGAGTCAGAAGGATGGCGATTGTTTGGGTGCAGCCAAATGCAGCCGCTAACATTCCTATGATTGTCGTTCCACAAAATAAATCGCCTCTCGTTCGAGCTTTGTTTAGATACAATTCAATAAATTCTAGCGTTTTAGTTCCCGCAAAAAGGCCGGCAAATGCTGTTGATACAATCACAATTATTGAAACTTTGGCCATCGACAAAATCCCTCCTCCCGCCACAATATCTTTTAAACTAGAAGTTGGTTCTAACTTAAATCCGGCGATCGCGAATTGCATAATGTCCAGCGGCGAATAACCTTGGAGGAAAATGGCGATCGCGCTTCCGGCCATTAGACTAACAGCCATAGCAATTTTGACTTCCACTCGCAAAACACAAAGAATTAAAATTGTCAAGGCTGGCAGCAAAGCGATCGAGTTGAGATTGAAAGCTTTGCCAAGTTCAAAAGCCAGGTTATTGCCAGCAACTTCTACGGGATTTGCTAAGGATAAAATTAAATACAAGATGCTGGAAACAATCAGCGGATAAAAAGCTGTTACCGCCATATTTTTGAGGTTCGTATAAATGTCTGTGCGGGTAATGGCGGCAATCAAATTAGCGCTAGAAGACATCGGAGAACACCGATCGCCAAAATAAGCTCCGGCAACAATTGCCCCGGCAATTATATTGGGATTGACACCGCTGCCTTTGGCTGCGATCGTTAAAGCAATGCCGATCGTACTCACAGTGCCAAAGGAAGTTCCCAGCAGCACAGAAACCATGCTAGTTAAGATAAACGCCCAAAATATAAAATACTGAGGGCTAATTAATTTAATTCCCCAATATACGAGAACCGGAACCGTCCCCGCAGCCATCCAGACGGCCATGACTGCCCCGATTAACAGTAAAATACCGATTACTGAAAAAGATTTTTGACTTCCAGCCACAGCCATTTTGATTAAGCTGTTTATATGAAATCCTCTTCTCAACAAAATGGCAATAAAAATTGCCATAGAAGCTAGCAACGGATAAAGTACAAAATAACCTTTTATGGCACTAACTAAAAGTAAAACAAATGAAATAATTAGAAATAATATCAAGTCCATTATTGATGGGCTTTCATGTATTCTCTCAGTAAGGTGTTGATCTGGGTTTGATAACCACGACCTTGAGATTTAAACCACTCCAAAACATCACTGTCAATGCGTAAGGTAACTTGAGCTTTAGTCTTAGGGTTGGGCAAGCCTCGCCCAACTACGGCTTTAGCAAACATTTCAGGCGTAATTTCAGGGCAATCAGAGAAATCAATATCTTCATCAGTCATGGCATCTAGGCGTTGCCAGTCAGTTTGAGATTTGCTCGAAGTAAATTCGTTGTTCATATTTAGTTGCTTTTCTAGCAGAAATAATGCGGGTACATTCCTCTCGTTCTGTATGGACGATAGCGACTACTCGCCCTTGCAACAAACCAAAAGTCACAAACCTTTGCTCTCCATAACTGAATCGTTCATCCTCAACTGTTACGATTTCTCCATCAAAAACTAATGGAACGTCGATAAAGTCAATTCCATGTTTGCTAAGGTTGGTAAGACGTTTCGTCTCATCCCACTCAAATTCCATACCTTGATTGTCACTAGATATTGTAACTACAATTTGTCGTTACAGCCACTTACTTTAACAGATATTTGGATTGTTCAGGTAAAGCCGATCGCCCCCTTCGCCCCCTTCGCCCACTTCACCCCAATCATCCCAGATATCCCAACACCGCTACTACCCGACACCGCACTCTATTAAAACAAAACGCTAAAATAGTAGATCCTACAATTTGGGAGTTAATATTTGACACTTGCACCTACGCGCGAAAACGTCCTAGCTTGGCTCTCACACCGCGTTCCTGCCGCCCGCATCACACACATCCTCGGAGTCGAACAAACAGCAGGTGACTTGGCTCGCCATTACGGCCTCGACGAAGCAAAAGCTCGATCGGCAGGTTTGCTGCACGATTTGGCAAAATACTTCAAACCCCAACTGCTGCTGGAAATGGCCCAGAAGGAAGGTTTAGAGTTAGACTCAGTGTTAGAAGCACACCCGCATTTGCTGCACGCAGACGCGGGCGCGATCGTCGCTAGAGACGAATTTGGGGTGGTCGATCGAGAAATTTTGGACGCGATCGCCAATCACACCCTCGGCAGACAAAACATGAGCCAACTCAGTTGTGCCGTATTTGTCGCAGACTCTATAGAGCCCAGCCGCGGCAACACAGCCGAACTAAAATCACTGCGCGAAGCAAGTATGCAAAATCTTTATGCAGCCGTGTGGCAAACTAGCGATTATTCTCTTAAATATTTGCTAGAAACTCGCTGCTACATTCACCCGCGCACCGTACTTACGCGCAATTGGGCGCTGCAAATGGCTCGCCGATCGCCGGAAACAGGAAATTCGACAGGGAAGTCGATCGAACAAATCACCAGTTAAAAGTAAAATTTACCAGCAATCCTGTACTTACTTCTGGCTTCCACCAACTCCTATTTCCAGTCTCAAACCGCAAAAAACCGATTCCCCTTTACTGTCTCAATTAGGAACTTAAACACTTAATGTCAGATCTAACCCAACTCGAATATTCCAGAACTCAGTCTACAGAAACAGACAACACCCCCTCAGACGAAGCCCGCGGCCTGATCTTGACCGCTGCCCAAGCTGCCGATGACCGCAAAGCAGTTGAGATTGTATTGCTCCAAGTGTCAGAAGTATGCTATCTGGCAGACTACTTTGCGATCGTCACCGGATTTTCCAACGTCCAAGTACGAGCCATCTCCCAAGCCATCGCCGACCAAATAGAAGAAGAATGGGGACGGTTGCCGCTGCGTACACAAGGGCTATCAGACGCCAGTTGGGTCGTCATGGACTACGGCGACGCGATTATCCACATCTTTAAACCTCAAGAGCGCGAATTCTACAATTTAGAAGCGTTCTGGGGACACGCCGATCGCCTTGATTTTTCAGTCGCAGAGGAACGCTAATGTGAAAAACGCTTCTGTTTCTATTTGTCCTGTTCCCCAAGAACAGCGCCCAGTTAATGAATACCAAGAACTTACAGAATCCTGGTTTTTTAGCTGGGTAACTCTCGATTGGCCCGCATATCTGGCAAAACTGGCTTGGGTATGCGGTTGGAGTTGCTTGATATCCGGGCCACTCGCAGCAGCCAGCTTTGCTCCAGGCAAGTATCCAGTTCAGTTTTTGCTGTGCGGTGCTGCTGGTGCCGGTTTTATTCTAGGATTAGCTTTGCTGCGACTTTACTTGGGTTGGTTCTACGTGCGATCGCGCCTGGACAATCCCACAGTCGTCTACGAAGAGTCTGGCTGGTACGATTGTCAAGCTTGGCCGAAAACTCCCGAAGTTTTAGCTCAAGACCAATTGATAGTCAACTACGAACTAGAACCAATTCTTAGGCGTTTGCGGCAGACATTTTATGGTTTGACTGTATTGCTGGTTGCCGGGGGACTAATTTGGAATTGTTTGTAATCGGGAACGGAACAGGGGAGTTTTGAGTTTTGAGTTTTGAGTGAGAAACGATCGCCAAAACATTAACGAAGCAACCCGCAACTCACAAATTACAACTGGCAACTCAAAACTTTCACGATCCCCAGTCTAAAATCTAAAATCTAAAATCTAAAATTGATATGACAAGGGGAAAACGAACCCAAGCTCCCGAACTGGAAGTCACACTGCTGCGCGAAGGTATTGTGGAATCTAGGCACCGCGCCCAAGCCGCTGTCTGCGACAAGCGCGGGCGCGTTCTGTCCGTTGCCGGTAACTCGGAAACGGCGACATTTATCCGTTCTTCTCTCAAGCCTTTTCAAGCTTTGGCTGTGACGGCGAGCGGCACTTTGGAACGCTACGAATTGACCGATCGAGATTTAGCGATTATTTGCAGTTCTCATCAAGGTACGATCGAGCAATCGCGGCAGGTGTTTAACGTCCTGTGGCGCTGCGACATAGACCCATCTAAACTTCAATGCCCCATTCCTGAAGGCAAAAAAAGCCCCCTGCAATACAACTGTTCCGGCAAACACGCCGGAATGCTGGCTGTCTGTCAGCAAATGCACTGGCCGATGGAAACTTATTTGCGCCGTAAACATCCCGTCCAGCAGCTTATTTTGGGCAAGGTGGCTGACTTGCTGTCAATGCCTGCCGAAGAGTTTATCAGCGCTCGCGACGACTGCGGCGCTCCTACCTATCTATTGCAGTTGGGACAAATGGCGTCTTTGTACGCTAAGTTGGCCTCCGGCGACAATGTGGATATGGAGCGGATTGTGCGGGCTATGACTCACCACCCGATGATGGTTGCCGGTGAGGGCAAATTTGACACGGAACTGATGCGCTTGACTCAAGGCGAATTGGTGAGCAAGTCCGGCGCCGAAGGCGTGCAATGCATTGGCCGGGTTGGCGAAGGCATGGGTTTGGCGATTAAGATAACGGATGGTGGCAAGCGCGCTCAATTTGCTGTGGCGATTCATTTGCTCAAGCAGTTGGGCTGGATTACTCCGACGATCGCCGAAACTCTTTCTGACACTTACCTGACTCTCAGCGAATTTAAGCGCTTGGAGGTAGTGGGGGAAGTTTCGATGCTTTAAGTTGTTCTGCATTCAAATTGTATATCTAGATAACCGACCAACAATCCTCTCCCCCTCCCCCTCTCTCCCCCTCTCCCCCTCTCCCTCTCTCCCCCTCTCCCTCTCTTCCTCTTCGATCGATACTCTGAGCCGATTTCAGCAACCCCTCCCACAATCTCAAAAGTTTTTTTGATTTAGGGGTTGCAATTTTCCGAAAGATGTGTTTATATTAGAGAGTAGACAAAGCGACGCGGGATAGAGCAGCCTGGTAGCTCGTCGGGCTCATAACCCGAAGGTCAGTGGTTCAAATCCACTTCCCGCCACCAAATTTAATCAGACAAGCCCCGGCAACCGAAAAGTTGCTGGGGTTTGTTTTATGGCGTCTGGAGCCATAAAACAGACCCTCAACCTCAACACTCAACCCCATACTTTTCTACGCCCGTTTGTGCAAGCTTTATTTCTCAAAAATCGGCAATTCGATATCCCTGTTTGTGAACTTTGCATTTTAAATTGCTAAGCCGGCTGAGTTTGCAGCCAATCAAAGATCAAGTCTAACTGTTCCAGCGTGACTAACCCATACTGCCACAGAACCATCGGCAGTTGGCTGGCATCTTCTTCGCCGTGTCTCAGAGCAACAGCGATCGCAGAATTCGATAGCGCCAATTCCCCTCGCAAATAATCGATCAGTTGAGCCTTTCCCATCACCTTCACCGCCTGTTTTATGCGATTTTGTAAAAATATGTAGCCGATTTGACTGAATTTGAAGTTTAATAGTCCTAATTTTCTGTTGATAATCGGCTATGTGGTGTGATGGAAAGCGCACGCAACTTGTGATAAAACTCATAAAAAAAGGCGATCGCAGTCACAAGAGATCCCAGCCTCAAAAATAGGATCGGGCGATCGATCGCTTCAAATCAATTCATTGAAAATTGCTAGAGTCCTAGCTGAAGCTGAACTCCCCCTCCTGTGCCGCTGTCGTTGGGTTTGAGAGGTAAGGGATTTCCTAGACGCTGGGCGTCGGAAGGAGTAGTGATAAATTCCAATTCCGGGCCAACTTTGAGGCGAAATGTATCAGCCAAGCTGCGCTCCCTCCTAGCAGAATTAGCCCCCGTTTGTGATTCACCAATCAAGTTTTGGTAGTCCGAGTCCACGGTTCTGTCCTCCACAGTTCTCAGAGAATCCCCAGATAAAGTCGTTTCCGAATTTTGGGGCCCTGATTGCATTCTTTGTTGGGCGAGAACCGCCGGGGTGAAACCGATAAAAATTGAGCTCAGTCCGAGAACAGTGCCAAAATTAGCCATAACTGCGTTCATAATCCATGCCTCCGCTAGCTGCATCCTACTATGTTTATTATATGTAGTTTCAACTCCACAAGCTGTGTGGAATTGACAACGCTAATGGAAAAATAGCTCCAAAAGCGCGATCGCCCTCCCAAAGCTCGCGATCGCGCTAAGATGGCGGTGGCAGCCGTTAAAAATTCAATTACCAGCGGCAGATTATAAGCTCTTAACAGCAGATTGCCTACTAAAACCATCTCAACTTCAAAATCTGCGCTAATCAGGTTGTACTCTACTGAAATGTTGTAGATTCGTAATATTTCTGCTCGATCATGCCAATCAGATCTCTGACAGACCGGATTTTCAAAATGTCGGGTAAAGTGCCAATTCGCATCGTCCTGGTGGTGCCTTTTGCCCTCCAGACTTTCGCTGCGGTAGGGCTGACGGGGTGGCTGTCGCTACGCAACGGGCGCCGGGCCGTCAACGATGTTGCCGCGCAACTGCGGGCGGAAGTCACATCGCGTATCGAGCAACACATTCATAGTTATATCGAAACGCCGCACCAAATCAATCAACTCAATCTCAATGCCATCAATCTAGGCATTTTGAACGTGCAGGATTCCGCTAGTTTACGCAGTTACTTCTCCAAGCAAATCAAAATCTTTGATAAAATTAGCTACATTCAATTTGGTTCAGAACAAAAAACTTTTACGGGAGTTGAACGCCTCGACAACGGCCAGTTGCAAGTTCGGATTTCTAATCAATCTACTGGCTATAATTTTTACAGCTACGTGCCGTCCGAGTTCGGGGAAGCAACCAAACTATTAAAAACTATTCCTAATTTCGACCCCCGCCTCCGACCTTGGTACCAGGCTCCGGTGCGGGCTGGCAAACCTACCTGGAGTAAAATTTATAGTTATTTTGATACTCCAAAACTGGCGATTACGGCTGCACAACCAGTTTACGGCAACCGAGGAGAATTGATTGGAGTTGTGGGTTCGGATTTGCTACTTTCCCAAATCAATCAATTCTTGGAAACTCTCAAAATTGGTAAGTCTGGTAAAACTTTTATTATAGAAAGGTCTGGACAATTGGTGGCAAATTCTACTCCAGAACCGCCATTTATTGTGAGCAACGGCGTTGCGAAACGGATTGCTGCATCGAGCAGCCAGAATGTTCTAATTCGATCGACAGCCCGCTATTTGACACAGCGCTTCGGGGATTTGAGCAAGATTGACGGCACTTACCAGCTAGATTTTGCGATCGACGGAGAACGCCAATTTCTACAGGTGACACCATTTTCAGACAGCAGGGGCCTCGACTGGTTGATTGTGGTGGCGGTTCCCGAAGCCGATTTTATGGAAAAAATTAATGCCAACACTCGCTACACAATGTGGCTGTGTTTCGGTGCTTTGGTGGTGGCGACGGTTCTAGGGTTTCTGACTTCGAGGTGGATTGCGATTCCGATTCAGCGTCTGAGCAAGGCTGCGGAGGCTCTGTCGCGGGGAGAATGGGACTCGATGACGCTAGATCCATGCTTGATGGTGTCTGTAGAGCGGGAAGATGAGGTGGGTGTCCTGGCCCGCTCTTTTAATACGATGGCCGGTCAATTGGAAGAGTCGTTTACTACTCTCGAAGATCGCGTGGAAGCTGCGATTGCTGATAAAACTAAATTAATTGGCTCTCTGGAAAAATCTCAGCAAAAACTCGCTCTCCACCTCTATCAAACTCCTTTGGGGGCGATCGAATGGAATCTAAATTTTGAAGTTGCCGACTGGAATTTATCAGCCGAAAGAATTTTTGGATACAACCGCTTGGAAGCAATGGGATGCCACGGAGTCGATCTAATAGTTCCTGACAGTGCGAAGGAGTATGTCAGGCAACTATCTATAACTTTGCTCACTAATCAAGGAGGAGTTAGTAGCATTAACGAGAATATCAGAAAGGACGGGCAAATTATTCTTTGCGAGTGGTACAATACTACTTTGGTTGATGCTGACGGCACGATCATCGGGGTGGCATCGCTGATTCAGGACATAACCGAGTTTCACAGTGCTGTGGAGCAGTTGCGGGCGAGCGAGGAGCGGTTTCGCCAGTTGGCAGAAAATATTCATGAGGTATTTTGGATTAGAGAACCCAATCAACAGCAAATAATTTATGTGAGTCCAGCTTGCCAGAAAATATGGCATTTGAGCTATCAGAGTTTGCTGTCAGAACCGGAGGCTTTTTGGGATGCTATTCACCCGGACGATCGCGATCGCGTCAAGACTGCTTTTGAAAAACACGCGCAGGCCGATTATGATGAGGAGTATCGGGTAGTGCGATCGGACGGTTCAGTTTGCTGGGTGCGCGATCGGGCTTTTCCAGTCCGCAATGAAACTGGAGAAATTTACCGTATTGTCGGTATTGCAGAAGACATTACCCAGCGCAAATTAGCAGAAGAATTCCAGAAAGTTGCTCAAACCGCTCAAGCTGCAAGCCAAGCCAAAAGCGCTTTTTTAGCCAATATGAGCCACGAATTGCGTACTCCCCTCAACGCAATTATCGGCTACAGCGATATGCTCAAAGAAGATGCTGAAGATTTAGGCCACGAAGATATTATCCCAGATTTGCAAAAAATTCAAACTGCCGGCAAACACTTGCTGTCTTTAATTAGCGATATTTTAGATATTTCTAAGATTGAAGCAGGGCGTATGGAACTTTACCTAGAAACTTTCAACCCAGTTACTTTAATTGAGGAGGTAGTTTCGACAGTAGAACCCTTGGTAGAGAAAAATAATAATCAGTTTAAAGTGAATTGTGCTAGCGAGTTGGGAATGATGTATGCTGACATTACCAAAACTCGTCAAATCTTGCTCAACCTGCTGAGCAATGCAGCCAAATTTACGCAAGGCGGCACTATTACGCTGTCCGTTGAAAGAGTTAAACATGACAGCTTAACAACTCAAGAAATAGCAGAACCTTCCGACTTAATAATTTTTCGCGTTGCTGATACGGGCATTGGGATTCCGCCCGAAAAAATGCAGCATTTGTTTCAAGCTTTTATGCAGGGCGACGCTTCGACTACGCGCAAGTACGGCGGCACGGGTTTGGGATTGACTATTAGCCGTCATTTTTGCTTGATGATGAGCGGCGATATGCAGGTTCAAAGCCAGTTAAATTACGGATCGATTTTCACCGTATGCTTGCCTGCCCAAGTTGAATTATTAGATAAGACGGCGGTTTCAACCGCGTCTATACAGACAAAACCCGCCGACGCGGGTTGAAGAATGAGCGGCTAAAATTACGTTGTTTTCTTTACACCCTGGCTAGGAGAGGACTCTTGTTTTTTGTAAACGCGGTTTCAACCGCCATTTGTATCTACAGATGCTCACACGATCGCATATAGTATTTGTAGGGTGCGTCGTCGCCCTCGACAATCCTCAAGAAACAGCGACAATCTGATAGCGACGCACCTGTCAATACAGTTGACTTAAGACTGTTCAGTCTATAAAACTATGTGAAAAAATATACTGCGATTGCCGCGCGCGGACGTTTTCTTCGGACAAAAAAGCGTTAAGTGAACCGTATTAACGCACCTGTTCCATCACGGGCTGAAGAAACAACCCTTCGTTTCACTCCGCCCAACATTTTGGTTTTAGCAAGCTTTTTTGTAAATGGTATAAGGTGCGTCGCCATGAAATTGTCGATTTAATTTAAGGATTTTTTATAGCGACACACCCTACAAATACTGTTGTAATTTATGGGCAAGAAACCAAGGTGATGATACAATGCAGCATAAGTCTTATTTTAGTTAATTTGCCGTTTTTTTCGCCCCAACATTTGAGCTGCTAATATCCCGCCTGCAAAGCCAAAGAAATGTGCTTGCCAGGAAACTCCAGGCTGCGAGGGCAAAACTCCCCAAATTAAACTGCCGTAGAAGAAACCGACAATTAAAGATATCATAATAGACGTAAAGCTGCGTTCAAAATAGCCCCGCAGTAGCAAAAATCCGAAGTAACCAAAGATTAATCCGCTGGCACCAATGTGCACGGAATTGGGCGCGCCTGTCAGCCAAACTCCCAATCCGCTGATGAGTACAGTAACGGCACTCACGATGAAAAAGTCCCTAGTTTCTCGCAGCATGATTAACCAACCAAATGTCACAAACGGGAGGGTATTGGCTGCTAAGTGAGCAAAACTGCCGTGCAGAAAAGGCATGAAGAGGATGCCTTCAAGTCCTTGGATGCTGCGGGGGCGGACTCCGTAGGAATTTAGTGCGCCTCGGAATATGAATACATCGACAATTTCGATCGCCCACAGGAGGGAGACGAAGCCGCCGAGAATGCCGGCGTGGGTTTGCAATTCGCGGGTGATGCTTTTGCTTTGTGGGTTGCTCATGGGTTTTGAGGGCGGTGAAACCGATTATTTATAATTGTAGGAGTTGTTTGCCGATTCACGATCGGGATAGCCACGCCGCGCGCGCGAAGCGACACTTGGCACTAGCTTTCAGGTTTTTTGGAGTCGATATTATTTGAAACTATTATAACTTTGATTTGAAATTCCGCATTTTCACGTATGGAATAATTCACCTTAATGCGTCACAATGATCAAAGAACTGCACTAGGAGAGTTAAGCAAAGGTTGAAGTTAGAACGTATAAGGCAGGTTTTTACCCCATAGGTAAATGCTTGAGCTGGCAGTGAGGACATTTTGGCGATCGCACACTGTCTCTAAAAAAACTCAGGAACTACTTGTCTCGGTTCTAGTCATTAATTGAAGAACTTTCATCCGGTAAAGCAAAACGAGCTGCTGTAGGTACTTATTGTAGACAAAATCCAGTACAAGCTCTACAAAGAGTTCTTGGCAGCTCGTTCTAAAAGAGGAGAAGAGCAAAATGAACGTATTTGAGCAAAAATTACCCCAGAGAATTCTGCCAATTTGGGTATGGCATGGTAAAGAAGAAATTACTGTTACTGTCGCTACAATTTCTCAGCCTTACAGTAAAAAGCCGCGCTTTGATTTATTACATCCGCTGAAAGAGTGGATCGAGAACACGGAAATTAAGAGTCAAAAATTGGCTCGGTTGTTGTGTAAATATATTCCATCGCAGTGTCCGTTTGAGCGGGAAGTCAAATTTGGCGATCGCACTTTATTTTCCATTCCGCCGTTGTGTAAGTTAAATCCGCTTTACGAGCAAGTAGTTGGGATTCGCTTTCGGGCTTTGTGTTATTTGGCTGACGACTGCGGCGTGGATGTAACTCCCTATTGTTAATTCTCCAAAATTTTAATTTCTAACTCTCTTTTTCGCCCTCCCTTCTCCTTGTTGGGGAGGTTTTTTTGTTTTGTGCGGGCGAATTAGCGATCGGAAGTGCGATCGCCCTTTCGGAAGCTAATACAGCAGATTTCAGGTTTGTAGGGGCGGTTCTAAGAGTTCCCGCCCGCGATCGACCTAAAATCTGCTGCGACGATCCAACGGAGGACTAAAGTCCTTACTACGAACCTATTTTGAGGGACTATCGCTGTCTTTCTCTTCTTGCCTAATATCCTGAAAAATGTGCCAAATTAA
Organism: Microcoleus sp. A2-C3; assembly: GCF_036706065.1. Taxonomy (NCBI): domain Bacteria; kingdom Bacillati; phylum Cyanobacteriota; class Cyanophyceae; order Oscillatoriales; family Microcoleaceae; genus Microcoleus; species Microcoleus sp. A2-C3. The sequence continues at coordinate 25,862 of NZ_JAUBVX010000050.1, forward strand.
GCAAACAATACTAATCCAAAATCCTGAAACTGGATCTAACCACGAGATTAAATTGACGACGCCAAACTCGGTCAATTGTCCAGCAACGCAGGTGAATTTGTGAGTTTTTACAATATCTTTGAACTTCATGGCGGTATTCCTAAATGTCATAATCTACAAATAACCGCATACCAGGGGCAGCATCCAGAGCAAAACAGTGCAGATTGAACTGCACTAATCTGCACTATGATTTTTCCCTAGCTATTCACTAAACTATGAATAGTCGCAATCTCTCCACTTACCACCGATGAGCAAAACTCCCAATTCCAGCACCATAGGGCTTACTCTAGAAGGATTAGAGAAAGTTCGCGAAAGAATGGCCCAATTGCCAAAGCCTGAAAAACCAGATAAGAAAGGTTGGACTCAAGAGGATTTGGCAAAAAAGTCAGGGGTGAGTATTGACACGGTTAAGCGGTTTCTTGATAAAAAGCGAATTAGGAGAGACTTTATTACTTGGATCGCCCAAGCTTTAAATTTAGAAATAACCGAAATTGTCGATCGCCACGAATGGAGCCCGCCCTCACCGCCAGCAACCCAAATCGACTGGCGCGAAACCTGCCGCGCCGCAGCCCAAGCCAAGCGACAAGCGGCCAACACTTTTTTTGCTAACGACTTAGCGCGAAAAATCGACCTCAACGAGATTCACGTCCCCTTGGGATTAATCGAACGCCAGCAAAAACCCCAGCGCCGCGATGATTTCTCCCCTCAAACAGGTTCCCAAGCTTATCAGGAAGCCGAAAAATTGATTCCCCTCAGTTACGACGAATTTTGCGAAAAAGTCCTCACAAACAGCGATAGCCCTAAAAGCAAGGGGAAACGCCTTGCAGTCATCGGCGAACCGGGTGCGGGAAAAACTACTCAATTGTTGAAAATTTGCGATCGCATATTGGCGGAAACTGAATATTTGCCCGTATGGATATCCTTAGCAGAGGTGAAAAAACCTTTGTGCAAATATTTAATGGAAGATTGGCTGCGAATAGCGGCGGGAAAATTGGATGCTGCACCTGCGGAATGGGTGAAAGAATTTCAGGAATTACTGAGTGAAGGAAAAATCTGGTTGCTGTTGGACGGCGCGGATGAAATGGGAATAGCCGATTCCCTGGGAACTCTATCGCCACAGTTGAGAGAACGGGTATTTGATAAAGTACGAATAGTAATCAGTTGCCGCCTGAATATTTGGGAGGCTACGGGGAATGCCCTGTCTGATTTTGATACTTATAAAATGCTCGATTTCAGCTATGGAGACGGCGATAATTGCGATCAAGTGAAATTGTTTATCGATCAATGGTTTACCCCCCTTAATCCCCCCTTGCCAAGGGGGAAAACTGGCCCGATTCCTAATCCCTTACCAACGGTAAAAACTACCTCAATTCCTACTCCCCCCCTTACCAAGGGGGGGCTGGGGGGGGTTCTACGCGCCGCCTTAGACGAACCGGGAAAAGAGCGAATCAAAGATTTAGCACGAAATCCCCTGCGGTTATTCCTGCTGTGTTTAACTTGGGAATTCGGACAGCAAAAATTACCGGATACTAAAGCCGAACTTTATGAAGTATTTGTCGCAGCGCTTTATGATTTCAAAAAACAAGCTTTCCCGACAACAGCAGCACAGAGAACAAACTTAAATGCTGCCTTGGGAAAGTTTGCACTGACAGCAATTGAAGCTGGATATAAATCGATATTGCCCGATCGGTTTGTGATCACAAATCTGGCGAAACCGCATCCAGAGTTATTTGAAAAAGCAATTGACTTAGGTTGGCTGAATCGAGTCGGAGTTGATGACAAAAACCCGCTGAAATCTGTTTATGCTTTCTATCATCCTTCTTTTCAGGAATATTTTGCAGCGTGCGAGATTGAGGATTGGCACTTTTTCTTGAATCATGTGCCGCAGAATCCGCAGCAGGGGATTTATCGGATTTTTGAGCGGCAGTGGAAAGAGGTGATGTTGCTGTGGATGGGGCGAAAGGATGTGGATAGGGAGGAGAAGGAAGCGTTTATTAAGGCGTTGGTGGAGTTTGATGATGGATGCAAATATTTTTATGGGTTTCGAGCTTATTTTCTAGCTGGTGTCTTAATTGATGAGTTTAAGGATTGTGCTTTGGCTGATGCGATCGTTGCACAAATTATCGAGTGGGGATGTGGTTATTTAAATATTGAAAAACCGGGGTGGCAGACATTTCTGGATCCAATTGCAAAAGGAGCAAAAGCATTATTACCAGAGAGCGATCGGACAAGAGCGATCGCCACTTTAACTGAGTTAATCCGCACCTCTGAGAATGAAGATATTCGGTGGGAGGCAGTAGTAAACTTAGGGAAAATAGACGAAGGCAACCCAGATGCGTTCGCTGCTTTAACTGAGTTAATCCGCACCTCTAAGAATGAAGATATCCGGTGGGACGCAGTAGTAATTTTAGGAAAAATAGGCAAAGGCAACCCAGATGCGATCGCCACTTTAACTGAGTTAATCCGTACCTCTGAGGATGAAGATACCCGATGTATGGCAGCAGATAGCTTAGAAAAAATAGACGAAGGCAACCCAGATGCGATCGCTGCTTTAACTGAGTTAATCCGCACCTCTGAGGCTCAAGATCTCCGGCATAGTGCAGTATATAGCTTAGGGGAAATATATGCAGGCAACCCAAATGCAATCGCCGCTTTAACTGAGTTAATCCGCACCTCTGAGGATGAAGTTATTCGGTTGGAAGCAGTAGATAGCTTAGGGAAAATAGGCAAAGTCAACCCAAATGCGATCGTCGCTTTAACTGAGTTAATCCGCACCTCTGAGGATCAAGATATCCGGTGGAAGGCAGTAAATAGCTTAGGGGAAATAGGCAAAGGCAACCCAGATGCGATCGTCGCTTTAACTAAGTTAATCCGCATCTCTGAGAATGAAGATATCCGGTGTGCGGCAGCAACAAGCTTAGGAGAAATAGACGAAGGCAACCCAGATGCGATCGCTGCTTTAACTGAGTTAATCCGCACCTCTGAGAATGAAGATATTCGGTGGCAGGCAGCAGATAGCTTAGGGAAAATAGACGAAGGCAACCCAGATTCGATTGCCGCTTTAACTGAGTTAATCCGCACCTCTGAGAATGAAGATATTCGGTGGCACGCAGCATATAGCTTAGGGGAAATAGACGAAGACAACCTAGATTCGATTGCCACTTTAACTGAGTTAACCCGCACCTCTGAGAATGAAGATATCCGGTTGCAAGCAGCAGATAGCTTATGGGAAATAGACAAAAGCAACCCAGATTCTATCGTCGCTTTCACTGAGTTACTCCACACCTCTGGAGATGAAAATATTCGGTATCAAGCAGAAAATATGTTAGGGAAAATAGACACAAATAGGCTAGGGGAAATAGACAAAGGCAACCCATATCCGATCGCCGCTTTAACTCAATTAATCCTCACCTGTGAGGATAAATATAGACAGGACACAGCAGCCTTTTTTTTAACAATTAAAACAGAAATTCAGCAAATGGCAGGGGTTGTCACTGCCTTAAAAGATTGCCTATCCGATGAGACTTGGGAAAATGACTTTGATAGATACAACAATTCCTACAAAGTCATCTGGCACTGTGCCCAAAATCTCCCTTACCCCACTTTTTATGACGCATGGCACCATCCACCCACCACACCCCATCCCGAAGTTCCCGATACAACTGCAGTCGGTTTCACCTCAACCACATCAACCCTCAACTGGCAAACTTTCCCCCAAGACATTGCCAGAGAAATCAATAATCAAGCCGAATTATCCAATCAAATCCAACTCCTGTGCATCGACAGCAAAAACTTCATCAACCCCGACAACCCCGCCGCCAAGATTTACACCCAAATGCTGAAACAAGGCTGTCCCAAATGTGAGGATGCCACGAAAACAATGGCAGATTTACAAACTTATTGGGATTTCCTGCTGATGGATAGCGAGAAATCTTTGATCTTAGTATTCTACAACTCGCGGGGGGAAGATGCGACTGGATTTAGCGAGATATTTCTCAATGATTTAAGCAAATTTGACGGCAATATTGCTATTGTTAGCGAGAATAACGCGCATTCGCTGGCAGCTTTTTCACTCAGTCAATCTGATTTGATTGGAGCGATTGTGCGATGGATTTGCCAAGTTGTATGGGAAAGTTGATCGGAGCATCTCAGTTTTGCTTTCGTAGTGCTGTCCCCGATAGCGAGTCTTGTATAGCTCGCGAGCGTATAAAAAAATGCTTTTTACAAAAATGAAATGCTCCCAAGTTATACCATTTTGACAAATTATTGCTACGGTTATTAATCGTATATAAATTATCTGTCATGAGCATAAATTACCGGATACGGCAGTGCCGTGTCCCTACAGGTAAAAACCTTTATTTTTTTTGTAGCAAGGTTTTTTTAAATTGGTATTATACCATTTCTAAGAAGTATTGCTACATAAATTAGAGGATATAATTTGTAGGGAAACGGCATTGCCGTTTCCGGCGGGGGTTATGCAAATGACAGATAATTTGTATAAAGTAATTGTAGCTTATTCAAGGACTTTGATGATAGTGGCGATCGGGATAAAAAGTGAAAGTTCATCATCCTCTAGCGGTATGAAACCGTATTTCAAATAAAACTGTTTCGCTTGCTGATTTTTAGCATCGACTGTCACCGCAAATATTCCCACTTCTGACGAGAATCGAACTGCTTTGCGAAAAGACTCCATCAGTAGCTCCTCCTACTCCTCTCCCTTGCATGGAACGATCTACAGCAAGTTTGCCAAGACGCATCCCTGGTACTGGATAGCGTGGCAATCCTCTCCGATAATTTTCGGGTAGAGACTCCCGTTTAATTTCAGCCATACTGACAGAATAATAGCCTGCTACATCTGGGCTGCCAACTTCAGGAATTGCCACAAAAGTTTTAGAGATGCCTCTTTTATCGTTTTGTTTGGCATATTTTTTAATGTACTCATTTAACTCTGGTACACCGCAGTCGAAAGCTTCTCGTTTGATTCGGTTATCCTCAATGGAGCAAAAAATTAATTCCATTGTTTACCACTTTCCATACTTTTCTTGATGCTCTTTAATGGCTGCTTTTAGTGCTTCGTTGGGCTCCGGTGGGTTTTCGATCGCAGATGCGAAGATTTCCCAGTCGCGCTCGCTTAACACGATCTGCTCTACTTGAGGAGTTTCTTTGGCTGCTTTCAGTGCTATGTCTAGCAAATATTCGTTGAGGCTCAAGCACTTCGCAGTGGCGGCTTTTTCGAGAATTTCTTTATCTGCTTGGCTGAGGGTGAACTCTATTTTTGTTTGGGTATCGGTTGGTGTTGACATCGTTTTGTTACCAAAGAGCGATCGACTAATTTTATTGTAGCAATTGTCCTCGCGGGCGATCGCCTCTGTGTACCGATCGCTGGAAATGTGGGTTATTATTTAAAAGAGCGATTCCCTACGGGATAGCTTCGCCGATCGCACTCAAAAAAAGTATTTGTTCAACATCCTGGTGGGAGAATAGCTTAATGACAACCACTTTGCCAACAACCGACCAACATTACTTCACAGAAGAGCAATATTTAGCACTGGAAGAAACAGCAGAGGACAAAAGTGAATATCTCGACGGGGAAATTATTCCTATGACAGGCGGCTCTACCAATCACAATCGGCTCGCAGGAAACGTTTACATTGCTTTAAATTTGGCTCTTCCAGAACAAGAGTATGATGTCTTCATCGGTGACGTGCGTCTGTGGGTTCCAAAAGTGCGACTTTATACTTATCCCGACGTAATGGTAATTTTGGGAAAACCGGAGTATCACAACAATCGCACAGACATGATTACTAACCCTCAAGTGATTGTGGAAGTTTTATCAAAGTCTACTAAAAATTACGATCGAGGTGACAAGTTTAAATTATACAAAACTATTCCTAGTTTTCGAGAATACATTCTGATTGACCAAACACAAATTAATGTTGAGCAGTATTCTAAAACCGAGAATAAAAAATGGTTGTATTCCGAGTATGATGAGGAAGATACCGCATTAGTGTTTAATTCCTTCGAGGTTGAAATTCCTCTATCGGCTATTTATAAGAAAGTCAATTTTGAGGAAGTTGAGAAAGACAATAATCAGAATGAGGTGTGAGGGCGATTCCTACGGGATAGCTATGCTTCACGCTCTTGCCTCGTGTTAAACTGAATCTAGCGGTCGTCTTAAGCAAGGAAAAAATAGCCGTGATACCTCTCAAAGAAAAACTCGTTGAAAAACTGAAAAATTTCTCTGAAATTGAACTGCAAGAAATCCTCAACTTTGCTGACTTCCTGTTATGGCAGCGGAAACAACAGGAAATAGCTTCGCCGCTCGATGAAACTGGCAACAGCCAACCAGCAAATATGGATGAAGAGTGCGAGGTTCATTATGTTGGTGGAGTCTTAGTCGTCAAAGCATCATCAATAAAAACTGAATAAGTAATTAATTGGGATACAATCATTTCCGATATGCGCGAAGATGGAAAATATATAATTGAAAAGACATGACTCAAAATAATTTACTGTCTCGCATCTCAATCGACTCGAATATCTGCTTTGGAAAACCCTGTATTCGCGGTCATCGCATCTGGGTTTCTCTGATTCTTGACTTTCTAGCTAGCGGCATGACTTTGGAAGAATTGCTTGAGGAATATCCGGGAATTGAACGAGAAGATGTTTTGGCTTGCATTGCTTATGGGGCTGAGTTGGCAAGAGATTATTATGTCGAAATTCCTCTGGTTGAAAAAAAGGTAGTTTTAAAGTGAAGTTAAAACTTGATGAAAATTTGGGCAGCATCCGCGTTGTTTCGATGTTACGTTTGGCTGGCCATGATGTTGCGACTGTACGGGAACAAAATTTGAGTTCAACACCGGATGAATTATTAATTGATATATGTCGGAGGGAAGATAGATGTTTGGTGACTTTGGATAGGGGGTTTGGCAATCGCCTCCGCTACAATCCTTCTGATTATTCTGGGATTGTGTTACTGCGTCTGCCTTCTCAATCGAAACCGCAAGATTTGCAAGCGGCAGTAGAAATATTAATTCGCGGATTGGAGACCGCAGAAGTTGCGGGTAAATTGTGGATTATCCGAGGGGAACAGCTTTTGGAATATCAAGCAATATCGGAAGATGAATCTGACTAAATGCGGGCAGAAATAATGGAAAAATTTATTCTTGAATAAACTTTTTAGCTGAAATAATCTTCATTATCAATATCACTGAAGTAATTCCAAAATTAAGGGTTGAAAGAGATCTGTCCAAGATTTTATAGATCTGCAAGGGCATCCACAACAGACGCCCTTACCCAACTAACTACGCGCCGACAGCTTCCTTGGCGGCGTACAACACCTCAGCATTAATTAAAGCAATACCGCGTTCGCGAGCAAACTTCTCAGTATTTCGCTTCACCTTACCCCGCACAAAACCAGGGATTTTATTCAACTCAGCTTGTCCGTCTTTCGTCCAATTCATATCAGAATCAGCCGAAATTCCTTTGTGAATCACTTCCTTCGTATCGTGGCCACCGAAGATTTCTAGCAAGTGGTCTTCCATTCCCAAAGTAAAGGAATTGTAGACCAAATCTACACACTGATTCGTGCCTTCATAACCCAAAAATGGCTTGTAGCCGATCGGGAAATTTTGAACGTGAATCGGCGCAGCAATCACACCGCACGGAATATCAAGCCTTTTACCCACATGGCGTTCCATCTGCGTGCCGAAAATCGCCGAAGGTTCCGCTTTCGCGATCGCATCCCCGATCGCCCCGTGATCCTCCGTCACCAGCACTTCATCACAATACCCTTTTACCTCTTCCCGGAACCAGTCAGCATCGTGTTTGCAGTAGGTTCCTGCCCACACAACGTGGATTCCCATCTCGCGAGCCAAAATCTTCGTCATCGCCGCAGCGTGCGTATTATCGCCAAATACGACGGCTTTTTTGCCCGTTAAGTTTTGGCAGTCGATCGACCTTGAGAACCAAGCAGCCTGAGACACAAACCGCGTTTGTTGGTCAATAAACTCTTCATAATTAACATCCGCACCTTGAGCATTCAACACTTCCTGAATCTTGCGAATACAGCGCGCAGTTTCTACCACACCCATCGGCGTAATATCCACCATCGGAGTGCCAAATTCTTTTTGCAAATACTTCCCAGTCATCATCCCCAATTCCCGATAAGGAACCAAGTTAAACCAAGCGCGCGGCAGTCTTTTTAAGTTATGAACCGAAGCACCTTCGGGAATAACTTCGTTAACTTCAATTCCCAAATCTGCCATCAAACGCTTCAACTCGGTGCAGTCGTGCTGGTTGTGAAAACCCAGCGTAGACATACCGATAATATTCACCGATGGTTTTTCACTTTTACTTTCCAAATCGCCTTTTTTGCGAGCTTTGTTAATGTAAAATTGCACGATTTGATCTAAAGTGCGATCGGCAGCTTCGAGTTCGTTAACCCGATAATGGTTGACATCGGCTAGCAACACGTCGCCTTTGGCATCCAATTGAGCTCGCTCCACGAAGTTTTCCAAGTCTTCTTGCAAAATGCTGGAGGTGCAAGTCGGAGTCAACACGATTAAATCTGGGCTTTCTTCTCTGTCTTTGCGGGTGATATTGTCCACCACCCGTTCCTGCGAGCCCCGCGCCAGTACGTGTCTGTCAACGACGCTGGTAGTTACAGGCGTGAAATCCCGTTCCCTCTCTAGCATGGAGCGCATGACGTTAAAATAGTCATCTCCAATCGGTGCGTGCATGATGGCGTGGACGTTTTTGAAGGAAGTCGCAACGCGCAAAGTGCCGATGTGGGCTGGGCCTGCGTACATCCAATAAGCCAATTTCATAGGTATTTTTCCTGGTGTTGGTTGAGATTTGCCCGATCGGGCGATTACTGCTAAATTTTAAGGTTGTTTCCGATTTTCTCACCGGATGAATCCTTTAGAAATAATAACTTTCTGAAGATTTACAGATGGGAAAAATCCTCAAACCCTTTTCCTGGCTGGGATTTTACTCGCCATTCCCACAATTTTACCTTTGTTTTATGGCAATAATTCTTAATCTATTGTCAAGTTTCGTTAAGAACCGGACACATCTTATCAACCTAGGATACGCCAGCCGCACCTGACACCTAAATTGCTACAATAATTTTCGCCCAACTATATTATTGACTTTTTAGGCAACGTCTCATACACTATTAATTAATCCACTATTTCCTCTGTCGCCAAACTTGCTTTATTAGGGGAAATATTGACCTAAAACAAATCCTTGACAAATCCCATGAAACTATCCAAAATTGACTTAAGCAGCATCTTAGCAGTCGGTCACTCTAACGGCCAGTTAGGACTTTTGATCGATCGCGGTGAACAAGTCGAATTTATCGAAATAGCCGCACCAGAAGCGGCAATGCACGGCCTGCAAATGGTAGATTTTATCGCGAATACAGATTCCATCGAACTCGATCCCGGTATTGAATTAACAGAAATTGCTCACCGCGACGAACCGATTGCTATGATCCCGGTTGATTCGGCAATGGCTAGCGCGATCGGATACAACGAAGAGGAGCAAGTTTTGCAAATAGAATTTAGCAGCGGGTCAGTCTATCAATACAGCCACGTAGAACCGGAAATTTGGGAATCTCTGCAAGAAGCTGATTCTACAGGCCGATTTTTTAACTCCGAGATTAAAGGTTATTATTCCAGCCAGCGCGTAGATGACCCAATAGATAAGACAGCGGTTGAAACCGCTTTTGAAATCGAACTCGGATGACGGGCGCTTCGCCACATACGAGTTCGATCTCAAACTACAAAAACGTAGGCGTTAACCTTCCCAAAGGGTAGTCCGCCTCCGCGGGCTGAAGAAAAATCACCTAATTTTAACCCCCCGTTCTTCAACCCGCTTGGAGTGCATGAGTGTTTGTGTAGACGCGGTTTCAACCGCCCGGTCTCTGTCAAGCCCTGTCTTCCCACACATCCCAAAAGATAGCTTTTGAGTGATAATGAAGAATAACATAGGATTTACCAAAATAAACCCGGTTCACACTAAAAAATCTTGGGTTTGTCAACGACTAGCAACGAAAAAATCGGGTTTCTAGCCCGCCGCGCGCAACTCCTGTAATATTGACCAAGCACACCTAATTTGAGAGAACCTGACTATGATGGCAATTCCCGGCGTTGCAGTTCTCGCTCTTATTTATGAAAGCAGCACTTCCCTGGTTTACCGCGGCCGTAACGAGCAAGACAACCAACCTGTTATTATCAAAATTATCAAAGAAGACTATCCGACTCCCGAAGAACTGAATAGATACAAACGCGAATATGATATTACTGCCAACTTAAACCAGCTCGACGGAGTTGTTAAAGTGTACAAGTTGCAGCAGGTTAGCAATATTTTGGCAATGATTTTAGAAGATTTTGGCGGCGAATCTTTAAAAATATTTATGGCTACCCAAAAATTTACCACTTTAGGATTTTTGACTACAGCCATCAAAGTTGCTGAAACTTTGGGAGAAATTCACGCAAAAAATGTAATACATAAAGATATAAACCCCTCTAATATAGTTTTTAATCCCGCGACTGGACAAGTTAAACTCATAGATTTTAGCATCTCAACTGACTCAAATCAAGAAAATTTTGCCAATAAAAATCCTAATTTTTTAGAAGGCACTTTAGCCTATATGTCGCCGGAACAAACCGGCAGAATGAACAGGGTTATTGATTACCGCACAGACTTTTATTCCCTTGGTGTCACCTTCTATGAAATCCTGTCAGGACAGCTCCCTTTTCCCACTACCGATCCGATGGAGTTAGTTCACTGTCACATCGCCAAACAGCCAGTACCTCTCGCTGAAATTGCACCAGAAATTCCTCAAGCTATTTCAGACATTGTGATGAAATTACTAGCAAAAACGGCGGAGGATCGCTATCAAAGTGCTTGGGGACTGAAAGCAGATTTGGAATCCTGTCTGTTTCAGTTGCAAACATCTGGGGTTATTTCTGAGTTTGCTCTTGGCAACCAAGATATTTCCGACAAATTTCAAATCCCTCAAAAACTTTATGGCAGACAGCGAGAAGTTGAAACTCTTTTAGCGGCATTTGAACGGGTAGCAGCAACAAATAATCGAGCCTACCGCATCGAACACTCCCAAATTTCTGTCATCAAGAAAGAGAGCAAATCGAAACAAGAAAATTCTGTGTCCGTGCTGGCGAGAGGACAGCATAAATCCCGCAGCGAGATGATGCTGATTGCTGGTTATTCCGGCATTGGCAAATCTGCAATGGTGAAGATTTTAGACAAACCAATTACCCGCAGGCGCGGCTATTTTATTTGGGGAAAATTTGACCAGTACAAGCGGACTATTCCTTACTCTGCCGTTGTCAGCGCTTTTTCGGAATTGGTGCGGCAACTGTTAACTGAAAGCGAAGCTCAATTGGCAGTTTGGCGCGAAAAACTCCGCACTTCTTTCGGGCAAAATGGGCAAATTATTATTGATGTACTTCCAGAAGTTGAACTAATTGTCGGAGCTCAGTCTCCTGTAGCTGAATTGGGGCCAACGGAATCTCTGAATCGCTTTAATTTAGTCTTTCAAAACTTCATTCGCGTATTTTGTCAGCCCGAACATCCGCTGGTGATTTTTCTCGACGATTTGCAGTGGGCTGATTCTGCCACACTCAAATTGATCGAATTAATGATGACAGATGAAGCGACACAATATCTGTTTTTAATTGGCGCTTATCGGGATAATGAAGTCAGTCCCACTCATCCTTTAATGATGACTGTGGAGACGCTGCGAAATCAGGAAGCTATCATTAATCAGATTGCTTTGTCGCCGCTGGGGGTGGAAAATATAACTCATTTGATTGCCGAGACTTTGCACAGCGATCGCGAATCTGTCAAACCTTTAGCTGAACTGGTAGTCAGCAAAACAGACGGCAATCCTTTTTTTGTCAATCAATTCCTGCAAACATTATATCAAGAGAACCTGCTAGTTTTTCAGCCACCGCAAGCGGGGAGCAAGGGCGGCTGGCATTGGGATATGACTCAAATTGAGCAGTGCGCTATCACTGACAATGTAGTAGATTTGATGGTACAAAAATTGAGAAAACTGCCAAGTTCAACGCAGCAGGTTTTGCGTTTAGTGGCTTGTTTGGGTAACGAATTTGACTTAAACACTCTTTCTTTAATTCATGAAAAAGAAGCGTCGGAAACTTTTTCTCACCTGTTGCCAGCGATTAAGTCGGGACTGATCTTGCCAACTTCGGAATTGGAAAGTAAGTCATTAGATTACGTGCTGTTTCCGCTATTAATTCTCAATTATAAATTTTTGCACGATCGAGTCCAACAAGCAGCTTATGCTTTAATTGACGACTCACAAAAAAAAGACGTTCACCTGAAAATTGGCAGGCAGATTCTCGAAAATACTCCGGCTGAATATCGCGCTGACAGAATCTTTGAATTAGTCGATCACTTGAATGTAGCCCGATCGCTAATTCGAGACGAGCGAGAATTAATTGAACTGGCAACGCTGAATTTAGACGCGGCTCGGAGAGCTAAAGATGCCACTGCTTATGTTGCTGCGTTGCAGTATTTAACCGCAGGTATGGACGGTTTAACCGCCGATATTTGGGATTCCCACTACGATTTAGCCTTTGCTCTGCACATGGAGCGCGCAAATGTTGAGTATTTAAACGGTTATTTTGAGCATTCAGAAGAATTTATCAACATAACCTTGCAAAAAGCGCGATCGGCCTTAGAAAAAGTAGAAATTTACAACCTGCTGATCGTGCAGTACACCCTGCGAGCGAAGTATGAAGAAGCCGTTAAAGCCGGAATCAAAGCTTTGGACTTGCTGGGCATTGATTTGCCGCTAGACGGGCTGCAAAAAGTCATCTCCGAAGAATTTGCAGCAGCCACAAATTTTTTAGCAGGTAGAGAAATATCTTCGCTGATTGACGCTCCCGAAATGACTGTACCCGATAAAAAAGTGGCAGTCAAATTAATCACAAACCTGTTAACATCGGCTTACCTCAAAAATCCCGACTTGTGGAAAGTCAGCGTATTAAAAGGAGTCAATCTTTCTCTCACATACGGTTTGGTTCCCGAAGCATCTCTCTGCTACGCGGGCTACGGTATGTTCTTAAACGCTGTTTCTGGAGATTACAAAACAGCTTATCAATTTGCCCTGCTGTCGCTAAATTTGAGCGAAAAATCGGGAAATATCGGCTTGAAGTGCAGAGCTTGTTCGTCCTTAGTCAGTATTTTTCATTACTGGTTCAATCATATTAAAGAAGCACACGCAATCAGCAATGAAGGGTATCAAGCAGCTTTAGAATCAGGAGATTTAGAATACGCAGGTTATATCCTGTCCAACCGTATAGCCAATTACTTTTTTCAAGGTAAAGAAATCTCGCAAATTCTAGCAGACACGAGCAGGTATTTGCAGTTCAGCCAAAAAACGAAAAATCAGCTTGTTACCGATATATTATTAGGGGTAGAGTTAATCCTACGCAACTTGAGCCAACTGACTCCTGAAAAGTTTGTATTTGAAAGCGAAGATTTGAGCGAAGCTGAATACGTACACAACTGTCAAGCTCATCAAAATTTGTACTCGCTCTGCCTTTATCAGATTCGCAAATGCCAGGTAATGTACTGGTATGGCAACTTTAACGAAGCGTTACAACTAGCTTTGGAAGTAGAAAAGCAGCTATCTTTTATTACTGGAGCAATCCCCGCTACCGAGTGGAATTTTTTCTTTTCTCTAACTTTGGCGGCCGTTTTTCCCAATGTTTCGGAAGACAAACAAAAGCAATACTTGGAGAAGTTAGAAGCTAATCAAAAACAAATGAAAATTTGGTCAGACAACTGTGCAGAAAATTTTCTGCACAAGTACCTTTTAGTCCAAGCAGAAATAGCCCGAATTACCAAGAAAGATTCAGAAGCTGTAGAGCTTTACGATTTCTCGATAAATTTAGCTCAAGATAATGAGTTTGTGCAAAATGAAGCCCTCGCCAATGAACTAGCGGCTAAGTTTTGGTTGAGTAAAGGCAAATATCAATATGCCAAAATCCACTTGCGCGAAGCTCACTCATGCTACTTGCGCTGGGGTGCAGTCCGCAAAGTTGAAGATTTAGAACAGAAGTATCCGCAGTTGCGGGAAATGACGCCGCTCCACGGAAGTTTTAACAACAATCAAACTACAAATACTATTCATACTTCTACTGGCAGTGATGCGAGAGTGCTGGATTTAGCAACTGTAATGAAAGCATCTCTGGCAATTTCCAGCGAAATTGTCCTCGACAAGCTGCTGGCTTCTTTGATGAGGATATCGCTAGAAAACGCGGGGGCACAATCCGGTTTTTTAATCTTAGTTAGAGATGGAAAACTTTTGATTTCAGCTCAAGCCTCAGTAGTTGCTGAAGATGTCGCGGTGCTGCAATTTACACCTGTTGAAGAATGTCAGGATTTACCTGTGACGGTGATTAATTATGTGGAAAGGACTCGCGAAGATTTGGTGTTGAGCAATGCCGCGGCTGAAGGGCGATTTACTGCCGATGCTTACATCGCCAAACACCAGCTCAAATCTCTTTTGTGTACGCCGATAGTCAATCAACGCAAATTAATCGGCATTCTTTATTTAGAAAATAACTTAACTGTTGGGGCTTTTACTGCCCACAGATTAGAAGTTTTAAGGCTGCTTTCTTCCCAAGTTGCTATTTCTTTGGAAAATGCTCTGCTTTACAATTCTGTGGAGCAGAAAGTGCAAGAGCGGACGTATGAGTTAAATGATAAAAACGAGCGTTTAGAAAAAACTTTGCGGGAGCTGAAACTGACTCAAGCTCAATTAATTCAAACGGAAAAGATGTCGAGTTTAGGGCAAATGGTGGCTGGTGTCGCTCACGAAATCAATAATCCTGTAAGTTTTATCTACGGTAATCTCAATCCAGCTAGCGAATACGTTAAAGATTTGCTAAAATTGATTGAGCTCTACCAGCAACACTATCCAGAACCTGCTGATGAAATCCTAGAGGAAATAGAAACAATTGAACTGGAATTTTTGAGTGAAGATTTGCAAAAATTGCTGGATTCAATGAAAGTGGGAGCCGAAAGAATCCGGGATATTGTGTTGAGTTTGCGGAATTTCTCGCGCCTCGACGAAGCGCAAATGAAGTCGGTTGATATCCATGAAGGCATCGACAGTACGGTGATGTTGCTGCAACCGCGCCTGAGAAAAGAGGGCGGCCGTTTGGGGATTGAGCTGATTAAAAATTATGCCAACTTGCCGTTAATTACTTGTTATGCGTCGCAGTTGAATCAGGTATTTATGAATATTCTTACCAATGCGATCGATGCGATGCTGTTGGCAAGAAATTGCCCGGAAACGTCTCAAAATACTCCTAATATTACAATTTCTACGGAGGTGACAGACCGCAATTCTGTAATAATCAGAATGGCTGACAGCGGGCCGGGGATGAGCACTGAGGTGCTGCACAAGATATTCGATCCGTTTTTTACAACTAAGCCGGTGGGTTCGGGCACTGGTTTGGGATTGTCTATTTCTCACTCGATTGTTGTTAGTTCTCATGGCGGAAATTTGACTTGTGTGTCTGTACCGGGAGAGGGGAGTGAGTTTGTTATTGAAATTCCGATCGCCCCCAGGCAAGTTTTGTAAAGAAAGAAAAATGGCGAATATAATGCAAATATAGGGCGAATTATAGGGCGAATAGAATTCGCTTCTACACAAACAAAGTCCGCCTCCGCGGACTAAGAAAACTGCACTTGGCGGTATAAATCCCCGATCGCAATTTCGACATCCACTGATTCCAGTCGCAAAGTATCGCCCAAACCATACTCCGAAAGCACCCACAGCCCTTGTTCGTTGCGTCGAAATACCTCTAGTCCGGGCTGTTCGACTTGCACCAAGACATACTCTTGCAGCGTGGAAAATTGACGGTATTTAGCAAATTTTGCGCCGCGATCTAGGGCTTCAGTTGAAGGTGACAAAACTTCGATAATCAAGGCAGGAAATTGCACCAATTGCGGATCGTTATCGCGATCGTCGCAAGTTACGACAACATCAGGATAAAAATACTTTCTCCCTGGTTCTACCCGTAGTTTAACAGCTAGGATGTAAATTTCGTAGGGCAGATTAAGGCGATCGTCTAATAGCTTGAAGAAGTTGAAGGTAATTCGATTGTGATTGCGGGTTCCACCTGTCATAGCGACGACTTCGCCATCCCAATACTCGTAGCGTTCTTCTTGGGTGGGTTCCCAAGTCAGGTATTCTTCTGCGCTCATCAATTGGCGATCGGGTAAAGCAACCATGATGCGATCGGGTAATGAAGTATGTTTCTAGGATAACAGGAAGATTGGTTTTTTTGGATACTGTTGAAGTATTGAGAATATTAAGCGATCGCCTACAATAATAGTATCCAAATCTAAAATTCAAAATCTAAAATGGTATGACTACACTCATTAAACCTAAGCCCACCTTAGAAGATTTCTTGAAACTTCCAGAAACCAAGCCCGCCTCAGAATTTATCAATGGACAAATCATTCAAAAACCTATGCCTCAAGGTGAACATAGCACCTTACAGGGTGAACTCTGCACTGTCATTAACCAGATAGCTAAAGTACAGAAAGTTGCTTGTGCATTTCCAGAGTTGCGCTGCACTTTTGGCGGTGCAGGAATTGTCCCTGATGTGACTGTATTCCGATGGGACAGAATTCCCTTTTTGCGATCGGGAAGAATTGCTAACCGCTTTGAAATTCATCCAGACTGGTCGATTGAAATTCTGTCCCCGGAACAAAGCCAAACAAAAGTGTTGAGTAAATTACTGCATTGTTCTCGAAATGGTACTGAATTGGGATGGTTGCTCGATCCTGAAGAAGAAAGTATGTTAGCTATATTCCCAGGGCAGAAAGTGGAATTGTACACAGGTGCAACTCAGTTGCCAATGCTCAATGGCATCGAGTTGGAATTGACCGTTGAGACTATTTTTGGGTGGTTGAGTTTGAGTTGAGATTGGGTAAGCGCTCGCACTCAAATATCAAGTTTGTTTCACTATCATAAAATATGATAAAATTGATTAAAAATACCTTCAGGAGAAACAGATGAAAGCTGTTGAAGTATTGGGAACCATAGATGAGAAAGGTCAATTATTGCTCGATCGCCCGATCGAAGACTTCCCCCCTAGCCGCGTGCGAGTGATTGTACTTTTTGCTGAAGTAGCAGAGGAAGTCGAAACCGATCCTGATGATACTCCCATTGCAGAAGTGAAAGCAAGTCTCAGGAGAGCATTAGAGGAAGCAAAAGCAGGACAACGCATCCCCCTTTCAGAAATGTGGGAGGGAATAGATGTCGAATGAAATTGCTTTCATACAGATTGATTTAACCCCTGAATACAAACGGAATTTGCGTGAATTATCAAAAAAATATCGCAATGTCAGGTTAGATACTCAGCCAATTATTGAACAATTCCAAGGGGGCAACTTTACTGGCGATCGCATCCCCGGAATGGGTGAAGATTATGTCATATTAAAGGTGAGAGTCAAAAATAGCAATATCCAAAAAGGGAAAAGCGCTGGTTATCGACTGATCTATCAAGTTGAGTCACCGAATAGCCTACTTCTATTAACCATTTATGCTAAATCAGACCGAGAAGATATTAGTCCTAATGAGATTCGTAACATCTTAGCTGAGTTAGATCGGGATGAATGATTAATGTCGGCAATTACGAGGTCAAAATAAACCAATTTAAAGAGCTTGCCGCTGAGCCTCCAACAATTCCTGAATCCCTATTTCTGCCAAGTCTAAAATTTGATTTAACTGAGGGCGACTAAAACTTCCTTCTTCCGCAGTTCCCTGGATTTCTATGATGCTCAAATCTCCATTCATTACCACATTACAATCAATTTGGGCCGCCACATCTTCAAGATAATTCAAATCTAAAAATGGCTCGCCTTCCAAAAGCCCCACAGAAACGGCGGCCACTTGACGAATAATGGGCGATCGCACCAAATCACCTTTTTGCACCAACTTGTTCAAAGCATCAGCCACAGCCACGAATCCGCCATTAATAGAAGTTGTGCGAGTCCCCGCATCCGCTTGCAAAACATCCGCATCCACAAGTATCGTGCGTTCGCCCAATAGCTGCATATCCAAGCACGATCGCAAACTGCGCCCAATCAACCGCTGAATCTCTTGAGTGCGTCCCGATAATTTCATAAATTCCCGCTCTTGTCGCTGCGGCGTAGATCCGGGTAACATTCGGTATTCCGCCGTCAGCCAACCTTGTCCGGTATTCTCCAGAAATCTCGGCACTCCCGGCTTGATTGTAACGCTGCAAAGTACCTGAGTATCGCCACTTTTTGCTAGCACGGAACCGCTAGCAAATTTGTTGAATTCGCGATCGAAACTAATCGGGCGAAGTTGATTTGATTTTCTGCCGTCAGGACGCTGGAAAGACATAATATTTAGGTAATTGGGAATTGGGAATTGGGAATTGGGAATTGGGAATTGGGAATTGGGAATTAATATTCCTTCTTGCTAATGACTATTGACTATTGATCAGGTTCGCGAGCGGGGACGATCGCACTAATAACTAATGATCGGGTTCGCGAGCGGGGACGATCGCACTAATGACTAATGACTAATGACTAATGACTAATGACTATTTGGCGTTAGCTTCGAGAAGTTTGAGAAGATCCTGCTGGACTTGTTCTGGAGATTGATCGCCGTTGATAGTTAACAATTTGTGGCGGTATTCGTAATAATCTAAAAGAGGAATAGTCCGTTCCTCGAACAAATCGAGCCGGCGCTGTAAAATTTCTGGCTCGTCGTCCGATCGATCGCGTTCGATCGATCGACTCAGCAACACTTCATGAGGCACTTTCAGCCAAATTGCCCAATCTAGCTCCTGCGCCAAACTCTCTAATAAAAAATCCAATTCCTCAGCTTGAAAAGCCGTTCGCGGATATCCCTCCAACACCCAGCCATTAAAGACATCCCACAGCAGCAACCGGCGGCCGATAAATTTAATCAAAATTTCATCGGGAACTAGCTCCCCGGATTCCACAGAAGACACGGCCAACTTGCCCAAGTCTGTTTCACTTGCGATTTCCGCGCGCAGAATGTCCCCTAATGCCAGCAAAGGAATGCTCAAATTGTTGCACAATTGTTGTGCTTGAGTTCCCTTTCCCGCTCCTGGCCCTCCCAGAATCACCAATCTCACAGTGTTTGCTCCTAGTGCCGTGACATTCAAATTCTATGCGATGTTTACCTTTTGTTGACACTCCTGGACGCAGCCAGACTCTCATAAACGGGGGTTTGCACCTGATAACTCTGGCACTCCAGGCTGTATTTTCGTAAAAAACCCGGTTTCTGCGTAAGTGTTTGCTTGAGTTAAAAAATCGAACTAACGACTCCGAATGCTACTGCCGCTAGCTTTTGACAATTTGTATATCTAGCGTTCGATCGGATGTACACTTGGCCCAGTACACTATATATTGTTAAGCAGGCTTCAGCCGCGCCAAGGTCGGAGCAGCAGTCAAGACTTAGTTACTAATTAAATATTGCCCTATGGTTGCTCAGTTACAAACCCCTAAACTCAATTTGACCCACAGCTTGCCCTACACAGTTGAAGGGCTGGTGCAAGTTTTTACAGGCCCGAACCGCTGCTTTTTTACCAGTGTCATGGCTCAAGCGCTCCGAATTGCAGGACAGGGAGCTCCGGTGTTGGCGGTGCAGTTCCTCAAAGGGGGCATCAATCAAGGGCATCAACATCCGGTGCGACTGGGGCAAAATTTAGATTGGGTGCGGTGCGATTTGTCTCGCTGTATTGACAAGGCCGATTTAGATGAGCTGGAAACGCGATCGATCGCACAATTGTGGGAGTACGTTCAAAAAGCGGTGCGTTCCGGCAGTTACGCCTTAATTATTCTCGACGAGTTGAGTTTAGCGGTGAATTTAGGCTTGATTCCCGAAGCAGAAGTGCTGGCATTGATTGACAGCAAGCCGCAGGATTTGGATATTATTTTGACTGGGCCTTCGATGCCGCCAGCAATTTTGGATATTGCCGACCAAATTACTGAAATTCGCCGCAGTTAAGGACAATAGACAAGATTCCCTGAGTCCTTTTAATCAAATTTTCGGACGGGCGGGACGCTCGTCGCACAAGCAAAAAAAATTGTGTGTGGGATGGGCGTCTCGCCCGTCCTAGGTATTTTTGCAAGATATCTAATGATTTTAGTTGCGATCGCCCACACGGGCGATCGCAATTTTTATGTATTTTATGTAAATTTTATGTAAAAAAAAGAGGCGACCGCTGAGTTCACGCGATCGCACGCCGCTTTAGCAGCGACATTACGCTGAAACTACCGGATCGAACACAACAGTCAAGCGGTCAGCCGGAACCATCCGTTTGAGAATTTTTAAGTGACCGTCTGCATCAGACCAACTGCGAAACTGACCCACAATCACCTTTTCTAAATTCGGAAGCGATCGAACTATAGTCCACGGTTTGAGACGTTTTTCTTGCAACATAGTAGAGAAATCTCCTTGGTAAATTGGAGCCAAAGCCCGTCCTAATACTTTTCTACGGGTAAGGACTGGTCTGTAACTTTGTAAACTTGCCCTTCTCTCACAACATATCACAAAAAAAATCCTTTGGGATTATATCTGATTTTCTGTTCTTTTTCTACCTAATTTCTGCATAATATATCCCTAAGCTGTGGCGCATTTAAATTGCATATTCGGGGCAGGCTTACGTCCCCACCCCACAAGAGTTTGATTATTTTTTGAACACCTACAATTTAAATGCAGAATAGCTTAACTCTTTAAATAATTGCCACCTTTGCCATTATTCCCCAATTCTTCCCTCTTCCTTCTTCCCTCTTCCTTCTTCCCTCTTCCTTCTTCCCTCTTCCTTCTTCCCTCTTCCTTCTTCCCTCTTCCTTCTTCCCTCTTCCTTCTTCC
>NZ_JAUBVX010000051.1:0-46051 GCF_036706065.1 Microcoleus sp. A2-C3
GACTTCTTGTTTCGCCGATCATATCTTAGGTTCTTCTGAACCTTTGTGTCAAGCTTAATGAAGATGCTCTTACCCTGCGCTATGTTCGCGGTTGAGTTGGCCTTCATTGGCTTGAAAATCCCAATTTAATTGCGCTAATTTATCTTGTAACTCGCGGTTAAGTGTGCCTTCATTAGCTTGAAAAGCAATATTCATTTCTGCGAGGTATTGCTGTAAATCTCGGTTTGATTCACCTTGTTCCCTTGTGACATCAAGGGTGGCTTGATGTTGCAAGGCTTGGAGAATAGAAATATTTTCTTGTAGTTTTATTTGTTTATTAGCGTTTTCTGAATTAATCTTGGCAATAGAAATCGCAGTATCTGCATTGATGTTAGCAATAGAGAGAGCGGTTTCAGCTTGGATATCTGCTTGATCTTTTGTCGGAAAAAGTTTCGCATTAGCATCATCTCTAATCTGAACCAAAACACTTTTTTTGCCTGGTAATGCTTTCGTCATAAAATTTCCTCCAGTGGTTAATGGTTAAAGTTCGTTGACAAGATTAAGAGAAACTTTCAATGCTAAACTGACTAATCTGCTCAAATCTGATGGTAACTCGCCCAACTTTCTGTCAAAAACTGACTCATTAACAGTGGTAATTTTATCCGCCCTAACTAGAGATGTTTTCAACAAACCAGTCTGCGGAAAATTTGAATCTGTATCTGCAATCAATACCCAAGTTGGAAGTAAATTACCAGGGGGAATTTTAGAAAAAATCCCTAAAATAATTAATTCTTGGCGGTGTCTAGCTACAACTAAAGCTGGCCTAAGTTTACTGATAGTTAAATCACTGAAAGGAAAAGAAACTAACCAGACTTCTCCGGGATTAGGTTTTTGACTCATAAATATCCTCCTCTGGATCGTACCACTCAGAGAAACCACTTTCGGCTAGCTGCATGAATTTCTCAGTTTCTATTTTTTCTTGGATTTGCTGTAGTAAGTCTTCTAATACTGAAACTGGTAGCTGTCCAATAATTTCTTTGATTTCTGCAATACTTAAACTAACGCTCATAGTTAACTATGCCTCGACAAAGGTATGTTACCATTATATATCGATCCTTTTGATTTCCTCTTTGTCCCCAAGAAACCGGGTTTTTCGGGAGTTCTTTCGTAGTAACGAAGTATTTCGGAAAAAACCCGGTTTCTGGGCCGCCGCGTAACCCACGATTAATCAATCAAGTCATCGCGCCGCCTCCTACTACAAATAAGAGGTGGGCTGCACCTTCCAGATTTGTATCAGCGCGTCCTATTTCTTTATGGTCTACATTATAAATGTGACCATTATCTATTTTACCGATAAAATTATCCGCTGAGTGATAATTATATTTATAGACTTCTCCATTGTCTTTGAAGTAACCCACTTCCCACCCAGATGAATTATACATGGCATGGCCTCGAACATCACCGACATCAACGGTGTGACCGTTGAGCTGATGCAGATAAATGTGCCCGTTATCCCGGATATCTATGTGGGGGCCGTTCATGGTACGATCGCCCCCAGGAACAGTTGCATAGGAAGAGTTGACTGTCCAAACTTGTTGATGATGTGAATCTAGGCTTGATGTTTGATGCGAGTCATGGTTTGGGTTACTGTCTGCCCGTGCAGCTTGAGATAAATCTGGTACAATGTCTGGTTGGTTAGTCTGGATAAAATTAGGCTGTTGAGAATAGTCCGGTAAATGATTTGGTGTTAAATTTAGATCTGAATGTTGCACAGTCTGCGGCGTGTCGGTGTCTAAAGATTGCAGAAAATCATTGAGTTGAGATTGCGGGTTATTGTGTCCGGGATCTGGCAGGGGATTATTCAGGGCGAGTCACCAAAATAATAACTATGTAACGATTGTAGTGGGAAAATCAATAATTATCCAGGAATTACGCAAAATTTGGTTGCACCAGAAAGAATTAGTTTAAAGCCTCTTCCTGTTAGAGAGAAATTAAAAGAAAACTATTG
Source organism: Microcoleus sp. A2-C3 (assembly GCF_036706065.1). Classification (NCBI taxonomy): domain Bacteria; kingdom Bacillati; phylum Cyanobacteriota; class Cyanophyceae; order Oscillatoriales; family Microcoleaceae; genus Microcoleus; species Microcoleus sp. A2-C3. The sequence continues at coordinate 1,988 of NZ_JAUBVX010000051.1, forward strand.
ATTACGATCGTCCTCTGCTTTCCAGTTAGAAGTCGCCCTCATCATTCAACTGTCAACGATCGACTGTTGAACAACCTCTAACCATCCGCGTCCATCCGCGTCCACCGGCCGTTAAAAAAAATCTTCTGCCCTGAATGTAACTAAAAAATGATTTTATCCACCAAATTATCCAAAACAATTAAAAGGCAACTAAAACTAGCTGCTTGCATTTTACTTGCGTTAAATCTGCTAATATTAAGTGGTTGTCAAAATATCCCCAAAAATAGCGATCGAATTAAACTCACACTGTGGCACGGTATCAATCCCCCGCCCAATCGCGATGTATTTAAGACTCTCACCGACAAATTCAACGAAACACATCCCCACGTCCAAGTAGAACCAATTTATATTGGTCAACCCGACCAACAACTGCCAAAAATCCTCACATCAATAGTAGGAAACGCACCGCCAGACTTGCTGTGGAATACTCCCACAATGGCCGGTAAACTAGCAGAACTGCAAGCACTTAAACCCCTAGAAACCTGGCTCGATAAATCCCCCATCAAAGCCGAAATCGATCCGTCACTGTTCGAGTCAATGGAACTCGGCGGACACACTTGGTCAATTCCCCTGGCCACCAACAACACAGGAATATTTTACCGTCCCAGCTTGTTTGCCGCAGCCGGAATTAAAGAAGTGCCGCAGAATTGGCAACAATTAAAGCAAGCAGCCCGATCGCTCACACGAGACACCAACGGAGACGGCGGCACCGATCAACACGGCATAGTGCTCCCCCTAGGCAAAGGAGAATGGACAGTATTCACCTGGCTGCCATTCATGTTCAGCGCAGGTGGCGAACTCAAGGCCCAAACACCTCAAACTCCTGTACCCCAAATAGACAATCCGGGTTCTCTCGCGGCCTTGGAATTGTGGAAGGACTTATTAACAGAAGGTTCAGGAATACTATCAGCACCGGAGCGTGGTTACGAACTCGACAACTTCATCGCCGGCAAAGTTGCAATGCAAATCACCGGGCCGTGGACTCTAGCACAATTGCAGCAAAGTGCGATCGACTACGCAGTGATGCCTATACCCGCCCTCAAACGCCCCGCAACCGTTGTTGGTGGTGAAAACCTATTTTTAATGAAAACCTCGCCAGAACACGAGAAAGCAGCCCTTGAATTCTTAGAATACGTTCTTGGCGAAGAATTCCAAACAGCCTGGGCATTGGGCACAGGTTACTTGCCAATTAACTTAAAATCAAGACAGAGCAAAGCTTATCTAAGTTTTGTCGAAAAAACCCCTGTTTTGAAAGTATTTTTAGCACAAATGAACTCAGCCCGATCGCGCCCAATCATCTCAGGTTACTCTCGCGTGTCAGAAAACCTTGGCCGCGCCATAGAAGCAACTCTTCTCGGCCGCAATCCCCAAGACGCTCTTAAAGAAGCTCAAGAGCGTTTGACACTAACTTTAGATATTGCAAAGTGAGGTACAGATTTGTCAGTGGTCAGTGGTCAGTGGTCAGTGGTCAGTGGTCATTGGTCATTGGTCATTGGTCATTGGTCATTGGCAAGAGAAATGGCGATTATTCACGAAATTCGAGAATCACTCTATTGCAACAATCAAAGGGAAATAGAGAATGTTTTTTTGATGTAAATTCTCCGCTTTCACTGTATTCGAGGAAAGACTTCAAACCTCGATTAATTGGTTGAAAATCTCATGAAAATCATTCCCGCCTGCACTTCTAGTCAGAAACCGGGTTTCTTGCCACTAACTTACCTAAAATCTGAGATTTAGCTTCACTGTTATCGGCTTATTCGGTATAGCAACCGCCCAGACAGTGAAGACGTTCTTAATTTCGGAAACATGAGTTATTATATTACTTCTTCCTTCTTCCTTCTTCCTTCTTCCTTCTTTCTTCTTTCTTCTTCCTTCTTCCTTCTTCCTTCTTCCTTCTGCTATATTATTGAGAATGGTGCAAAATGTTAGGATGAATTGAGTTGCGATCGCCCGACACGAAAAGACACCCGCAGTGGCTCGGTCATAAATCTTTAACAAAAACCAAAAATTAACCCACCGAATGCTGAGCCATCACCGATATATTAGCAAAAAAGGGATGCTCCCGAAATTTATACCCAGATGCGATCGCACAGCAAAAAAACCGAACCCTCAACCGCTCCACAAAAAGTTATATCGGTTCTCAAAAAAAGTGAGGAGAGCCTCATGCCCTATGCCCTATGCCCTATGCGGTTCGCGTACCTAATATGAGAGCTCGAAAGGCTAGATCTCAACAGATTCTCCCCCTACCTACCACCCATGACCTACGATCACCTAATAGAAGGATTTTCCCTACCCTGTGCCCGTCCCGTGCCACCTACTGAGACCCCAACAACCGTTAACCTTTTCCCCAAACGACAATGCAGAAAAAGTTCCTTAACGCCATCAAAGGACATTCCTGGCGGTACTTCCTCGCAGTAGGGGCGATCGCCCTAATCTACTATTTGGCATCACAATTCGCAATTTCCACCCTCACCCTGAGTTCAGAAATCTACCCCATGTGGCCAGCAGCAGGAATTGCCCAAGTCGCCCTGCTGCTGTTCGGGCGGCAACTGTGGCCGGGAATTGCGATCGGAGGCTTCCTGTTCAGCATGAGCGCACCGTCGACCAACATCGCCACGGCATTGATCTCAGCGGGCGCCAGAACCTTGCAAGCGTGGACGGGAACTTATCTGCTACAGCGAATTAACTTTAGCGCCGGACTCGATCGGCTCAAAGACGTTTTAGGAATAGTCGGACTAGCAGCCTTCGCATCTACCCTGATCAACTCCACCATCGGCAGCATCATCGTGTGCCTGACTGGTTTATCTAAGTGGAGCAATTTTGGCACAATTTGGGGGACTTGGTGGGTAGGAGACGCGATGGGAATTTTGCTCGTCGCCCCGCTGCTGCTGACCTGGCGCAAATTGCCCAAAGTCCCAACTAATCCCAAACAGATAGCTGAACGAGCGATTTGGCTGTTGCTGTTGCTAGCAATCGGCTGGCTCGTCTTCTGCTCCCGCACCCGCGCCGCCTACGCCCGCTACCCCCTGGAATACTTACCATTTCCCCTAGTAGTTTGGGCTGCCTTTCGATTCGGCCAGCGCTACACGGCCCTCTCCAACTTCATCCTCTGCGGCTTCGCCATCTGGGGCATAGCCAGAAGCAGCGGCCCCTTTTTCAAACACGCCAGCAGCATCCCCCAAGCACTGTTATCCCTGCAAGCCTTCATCGCCGTCATCGCCGTCACAGGCTTAGTCTTGGCCGCCACCGTCGCCGAACGCAACCAAGCAGAAGCCTCGCTGCGCGCCAGCGAAGCCAGCCTCGCCAACGCCCAGCGCATCGCCCAGCTAGGAAACTGGGACTTAGACCGCAACAGCCAGCATTTGCGGTGGTCAGAGGAAATTTATCGCATCCTGGGACAGCAACCGGGAACTTTTGAACCCAGCCTCGAAGCCTTCTTGAAATACGTGCACCCCGAAGACAGAGAATTGGTCAAAAGCTCGATCGAAGCCGCTTTATTTCAGCAACAGCCTTACACCATCGATTACAGGCTCCTACTCCCCGACGGCAGCAACCGCACAGTCTGCGAACAAGCAGCAGTCAACTCCCTCTACATCACCAGCACCGTCCAAGACATCACAGACAGAAAGCGGGCCGAAGTCGCCCTGCGTTCTTCAGAAGAAAGATTTTCCAAGGCTTTTCACGCCTCCCCAGTCGGCATCAGCATCTGCACCCTCACAGACGGACGCTTCCTCGATGCCAACGAAAGCTTTTTGCGCTCATTAGGCTGGCGGCAGCACGAATTTATCGATCGCACCGCCAACGAATTAGGAATGTGGGTCAATTCAGAAGACGGGCGGCGGCTTGCCCAGATGTTGCAGGAACAAAATTCGATCGGCAACCAAGAAATCAAAATTCGCACCAAAGCCGGCGAAGTGCGCGACTGGCTGCTGTCTCTAGAACTCATCGACCTCGGCAGCAATCAGTGCGTTTTAATCATGACTAGCGACATCACCGAACGCTTGCGTTCCGAAGAATTCCGGCGGGGAAAAGAAGCCGCCGAAGCTGCAAATCGATCGAAAAGCATTTTTCTCGCCAATATGAGTCACGAACTCAGAACTCCTCTCAACGCCATCATCGGCTACAGCGAGCTCCTGCAAGAAGACGCGCGAGATATTGGTGCCGAAGAGTTCATCGACGACCTCCAAAGAATTAGCACGGCGGGCCAGCACTTACTAGCGCTAATTCAAGATATTCTCGACTTCTCTAAAATTGAAGCAGGCCGCATCGACTTGCACATCGAAACCTTCACCATTTTAAATCTGGTTGAAGAAGTAGTCGCCATGATCGCGCCGATGGCAGACAAAAATAGCAATATCTTAGAAATACAATGCCCTGAGGATATTGGATCGATGCAGAACGACTTAACTAAACTCCGCCAGTCCCTGCTCAATCTCCTCAGCAATGCCTTGAAGTTTACCTCATCGGGCGCGATTACTTTCACCATTACCCGCTGCGCCGAAACCCCCGCCGAGACTGCCCAGAGACGCAAAAAAATTGGAGCCTATAGAGGAATTAGCCCATCTGAAAATAGCTCCTCTTCCTTATCTTCCTCTCAAGATCGGATTGTTTTTACAGTCAAAGATAACGGCATTGGCATGAGTTCCGAACAGTTAGCCAAAATCTTCGATCCTTTCACCCAAGCCGATTCCTCAACTACTAAGAAGTACGGGGGCACTGGTTTAGGGCTGACAATTACTAAGAAATTCTGCGAAATGATGGGCGGAGACATTACCGCATTCAGCGAGTTGGAGAAAGGTTCTATTTTTACAATTCGACTGCCAGCTATGCTCAGCGAAACTTCGTTCTTCCTAGAAAAATCTGATCAATAATAATTTTTGTGAGTTGTCGGTATCTGCCAATTTTATTAGTTTCCGCAATTTGCTGATTCTTTCGCTACCAGCTAAAAAACTCCAATCATTTTATCATACCCGAAATACTCTCGATCCATCAACCCAGTTTTTTCACTTAAATCTAGCTATCCCCAAAAGCGAGTTGTGGTGCAGAATGATTTTTTTTAGCGTCATTTAACTTGCTCTGATGATACATTTTTTGAGTGAATTCGATATTCCGATGATTGGCTTGTTAACAATCTAAATTTATTTGATAATACAGCAACCGTCAAGAGGGCTAGGATGTTATGAATTGCTAAGATTGTCATTTTTATTGATTCTTGTTCCGGGATTTTGTTATAAATAGAAGTAGCACATTTTTAAATATTTTGGATAGAAATGCTCCAGATCGCCTGATCCATAAAATTTGTGATAGAGTTCGATCGCCTACCTGTTCACTAAATATCTACCTGCGTATATATACTATTAATTTAAAAGATATACTGTAAAAAGTTGCCTTCCCAGCGCCAGAAATTATGCATCCCCACCTCCAGCGCCAACTCGAACAGCTCGGTTTAGCCGGCGAGTCCCCCCCTCTCACTGCCGAGCAGTGGCAGCTATTCTTAGAGCAGGTAAGTTGTAGCTACGATGGCGCTCCAAGTCAGCAGCAACCGCTGGCGCTACAGGATTTGACATCCTCGCCCCAATCCCCTCAAGATTCTCCAACAGCTTCAGAATTCGATCGCCTGCGATCCACTGTCAACACTTTAGGGGCGGGATTGTGTATCCTAGACGGCAACGGGTTGGTGATCTCGGTGAATCCAGAGGCTGAGCGCTTGCTGGGGTGGCGAGAGTCGGAACTTACAGGCGTGGCGCTGCTAGAGCGCATCGCCAGTCAGCAACAGCAAGGCAAGAAATCCCCAGTTTTGACGGATCGGAAACAGAAACGAAGCAAAAGTGCAGATGGGGCGATCGCACCTACACTATCTTTACAACAGGCGATCGCCGACCGTCAACCTTGCAGCAATTGGGACGACGAGTTTCTCTGTCGCGATGGCAAAATCTTACCAGTTTCCTATTTTTTCAATCCCGCAGTTGATGGGAGCGAAATATCAGTTTTGGTGTTTTTTGACATGACAGAACACAAGCGATCACTCTCGATGCTGCCAGCAGTTCTAGAATCTACAGATGCTGGAATTCTCGCGGTTGACAACAACGGCAATGTATGCCACTATAATCAGAGATTTGTCGAGATGTGGGGTTGGTCTGAAGCAGCAGGAAAGTTGAGCCGATCGCCCACAAGCTCAATCAAAAACAACATCGCCACAGAATTCTCCTTCGCCAGAGAACAATTAAAAGACCCCCAAGCATTTATCCAAAAGGCGATCAAAGTGTCGGCAGATCCAGATACTCAAATCAGCGAGATATTAGAATTCAAAGACGGAAGATTTATCGAATTTAATTCATTGCCATCAAAAGTCGGAGCGAACATAGTCGGCAGAGTCTGGAGCTTTCGAGACGTTACCGATCGCCAAAAAGTAACACAATCTTTGCAGAATCGAGTAGAATTCGATGGGTTGATTGTCAGTTTGTCAACCGATTTGATCGGCCAGCTCGGATCGGAAATAGACAAAGGCATCGATCGCACTCTCGAAGCAATCACCCAGTTCAGCGGCTTTGATCGCAGTTACATCTACCTGTTATCTTTCGACAAAACTCGCGCCCACAAAACCTACGAGTGTTGCTGCGACGGCATTGCGTTAATAACAGATAGCACCGACAAAGAAATAGACATCGCACAAATTCCTTGGATTGCAGAAAAGCTCGATCGCGCCGAATGCCTGCACATCAGAGAAATCAGCGAACTTCCGCCCGGAGTCCAAGCCGAAATTGCCCGGTTGACAGGCAAAAATTCAGCAGAATTCCTGACTGATTCCCCATCCCAAACAGCGATCGCACATTCCCGAAAAACTAAATTAAAAAAACCGCAAGAAAATCCGCGATCGCTAATCATTATTCCGCTAATGTGCGGTAAAAACCTAGTAGGATTTCTCGGATTAGACAGTTGCAAACCCGCAGTCGATCGATCGACCGAAATATCCACTCCTCTAAAAATGGTAGGAGAAATGCTCGCCAATGTCCTAGAACGCCACCGCGCAGCAACAGTTTTAAGACAAGCCGAAACCAAATACCGCAGCATCTTTGAAAACGCAGTCGAAGGCATATTCCAGACCGCCCCAGACGGATGTTACCTCAGCGCCAACCCTGCACTAGCCGGAATTTACGGCTACGAAACAGTCGCTCAACTGCTCGCCGAACTCGCAAACCTCAACCGCCAACTTTACGTTGACCCCAACCGACGGGCGGAGTTTGTAGCCCAATTAGCCGCGCACCACCAAATTTCAAAATTTGAATCCCAAATATACCGCCGAGACGGCAGCACGATCTGGATTTCCGAAAACGCCCGCAGCATCTGTGACGAAAGTGGCAGGGTTTTGTACTATGAAGGCACAGTCATTGACATCACCCATCGCAAACTTGCAGAATCCGCCATGCAATCGGCCCTAGAAGTAGCAGAATCAGCCAACCGGGCAAAAAGCACATTTCTCGCCAACATGAGTCACGAATTGCGCACGCCCCTCAATGCCATTATCGGCTATAGCGAAATGCTTCAAGAAGAAGCCGAAGACTCTGGCGATCCAACCTTCGTCTCAGACCTCGAAAAAATCCGCACCGCCGGCAAACACCTGCTGTCGATGATCGATGACATCCTAGATATATCTAAAATTGAAGCAGGTCGAATGGATCTTTACTTAGAAAACTTCGACATTTATAACTTAATTGAAAGCGCTGTCGCCACGGCCAAGTCGCTAGTCGAAAAAAACGGCAACACGGTAGAAGTTTACTGTCCAGAAAACCTCGACACCATGCACGCCGATATGACCAAAGTCCGGCAAGTGCTACTGAACCTGCTCAGCAACGCTGCCAAGTTTACCAAAAACGGGAAAATTGCGATCGGAGTTGAAAGAATTACCAATGAACAATTAAGAATGAAAAATCAAGAGGAATCTGCCCAAATTTTAATTTCTAACTCCGAATTTTTAAGTTTCCGCGTCACCGACAGCGGCATCGGCATGACACAAGAGCAATTGCAGCGAGTTTTTCAACCTTTCACCCAAGCTGATGCCTCAACTACTAAGCAATATGGTGGCACCGGTTTGGGACTAGCTATCAGCCAGCGCTTCTGTCAGATGATGGGTGGTAACATTGAGGCAAGCAGCACCTTGGGCGAAGGCACCACTTTCACTGTACTCTTGCCCAGCGCCATCAAACAGCCGGAAATCGCCAACCAAGTCCGCGACAGCACTAGGGTAGCAGATGCACCTGCTGTCGGCACGGTACTGGTAGTTGACGACGACCCTATTTCACAGGATTTGATCAAGCGTGCCCTGGCTCGCCAAGGACTGCACATAGAAGTCGCCGGTAGCGGCGAGGAAGCCCTCATGCTCGCTAAGCAACTGCGGCCAGACGCGATTACCCTGGACGTGATCATGCCCGGAATGGACGGCTGGGCGGTGCTTTCCGCCCTGAAGGCAGATCCTGATCTTGCCGAAATTCCCGTAATCCTGCTATCCTTTGTGGGCAACAAAAGCCTCGGCTTTGCATTGGGCGCTTCGGACTACCTCACCAAACCAGTGGACGGCAAACGACTGGTTGCTTTGTTGAATAAGTACCGACGCGACAAGGACGGCGTTGTGGCTCACAGTTTGTCCTGTCAGATATTAGTTGTGGAAGATGATGATGCCACCCGCAAAATACTGCGGCGCATACTAGAAAAACAAGGCTGGGCTGTGACGGAAGCTGACTGCGGACGCACTGCTCTTGAACAGCTAGCGGTTGCTCGCCCCCACCTGATCTTGCTGGATTTGATGCTGCCAGAAATGGATGGTTTTGAGTTGATTGCTGAACTTCGCAAGTCGCATTCTGAAGATCCTATACCGATCGTCGTAATTACCGCTAAAGACCTGACTACCGCAGAAAGTCAGCAACTCAACGGTTATGTCGATCGGGTTTTACACAAGGGAGTCTACAGTTGCGATACTTTACTACGTGATGTTCGTTCTATAGTGAATGACAGGCTCGATCGCAGGTACGACTCGAAAGGCAAGGAGAACACCAATGGCTAAAATCCTGTTGGTCGAAGACAACGAAATGAATAGAGATATGCTTTCTAGGCGTCTGGCCCGCAAGGGACATGAGGTTTTTATTGCAGTTGACGGTGCTGAGGGGGTTTCGATGGCCCTCGACAAAGTACCGGATTTAATTCTGATGGATATGAGTCTGCCAGTGCTTGACGGGTGGCAAGCCACGCAGAAAATTAAGGCAGATCCTTCAACTAAAACGATTCCGGTGATTGCGCTGACAGCTCACGCAATGGCGGGCGATCGTGAAAAGTGTTTAGCGGCCGGGTGCGACGATTATGACACCAAACCGGTGGAATTTCCCCGACTTTTGAGTAAGATCGAAACGCTTCTGAAAGAGGCCATGCAATGAAAACTGGCGAAGGCAGCGTCCTGGTTGTTGACGATAATGAGGTGAACCGCGATTTGCTGGCTCGCCGACTTCAGCGTCAAGGCCACACGGTGACTGTTGCTGAAGATGGTGTGCAAGCTCTGGCACTGATGCGAAGCGAGCCGTTTGATTTGGTGCTTCTGGATATTATGATGCCGTTAATGAACGGCTATCAGGTGCTGGAAAATCTGAAAGCTGACGAGAATTTGCGCCACATCCCGGTGATTATGATTTCGGCGGTGGACGATATCGATAGTATTGTCCGCTGTATTGAGTTGGGCGCGGAGGATTATCTTTCTAAACCTTTCAATCCGGTATTGCTGAAGGCTCGGATTAGCGCTTGTCTGGAAAAGAAGCGGCTGCGGGATCAGGAACAGACGTATTTGCGGGAGTTGGCGCTGGAAAAGGAAAAGTCAGAGCGTTTGCTGCTGAATATTTTACCAGGCCCGATCGCACAACGCCTCAAACAAGGGGAAATTACGATCGCCGACAGTTTCGCTGAAGTAACAGTAATGTTTGCCGATTTGGTCGGTTTTACGAAGCTTTCGGCTCATTTGTCGCCGGCGGAGTTGGTAGAATTGCTCAACGAGATTTTTTCGGCTTTTGATGAGTTGGCCGATCGCTACGGACTTGAGAAAATTAAGACGATCGGCGATGCTTATATGGTGGTTGGCGGTTTGCCTAAGGAGACTAACGACCACGCCGAAAAGATTGCAGAAATGGCGATCGACATTCTAGCAGCAATCGCTAAGATTCGCACCAAGGGAGGACAGCCGCTCAGCATCCGCATCGGCATTCACACAGGCCCGGTGGAAGCTGGGGTAATCGGTACTAAAAAATTTACTTATGATTTGTGGGGCGACACAGTAAATACAGCTTCCCGGATGGAATCTCAAGGCGTACCGGGCGGCATTCAGGTGACAGTTGCTACCTACGAACGCCTGCAGGACAAGTACGTTTTTGAAGAGCGTGGCGTGATTCCAGTGAAGGGAAAAGGCGATATGATGACTTATCTGCTTGTGGGCCGAAAAGGCTAATTAGTCATTAGTCATCAGTCATTGGTCATTGGTCATCGGGTATCGGTAACTAATATCAACAGTCAACAGTCAACAGTCAACAGTCAACAAATGAACGTAAATTCTAATCTTTTAATGTACGCTCAATGGGCGGGAATTCTCACAGCAGCTTTGTTTGTTTTAACAATCATAGCATTTATCTTGAAATGGGGTTTTCGCTTCCGATTGGTAGGAGTGACCAGCTTTATGGCCGTAATCGCTGCGAGTGTATTCGGTCTCGGTTTGGGACTTTTTGCCCGCACGGAAATTCCCGGCGCAGTTCGCTATTCTTTAGTTTACGATACTGGCGGCGCTCAAACAGTAGTTACCGTGCCACCTTCGATCACTGAATCAGAGTTAGAAGCAACGATGCAGCAAGTAGCTGCGGATTTGTACTCTCCAGGGCGCTCTGGAAGTGGCAGAGACTACATGACAATCCGCGTTCGGACGATCGTACATCCCGAACCTGGTTTGTCGCAGCCGCTGTTTTTGGGCGAGGTGCGCCGATCGCTCGCGACTAGGTATGATGAGAAAATGGCGATCGACATCTTCCCCGAAAAAGTCGCAACCCTGAAAAAATACCAAGCCTAAAAACAAAGGTTCGTAGTGAGGAATTTATTCCTCTCTACCTAATTAAAGTTGTAGGGTGCGTCGCCATTGACAAGCCATAAATATTGACAGACAATCTCATAGCGACGCACCAGACTCACTGTCGAGTCGAGGAATAATAAAAAAATGATTGCAACCACCAAACAAAAAGTAAGTTTTAACGAATTTATTGAAATTTGCCCGGAAGATGGTGTCTATGAATTGGTGAACGGAGAGATTGTCAAAATGGCAACTACCAGAAATCACGATGACGTTGCTGAATTTGCAGACAGACAGTTTTATCAAGAGTGCGATCGGCAAAAACTCAACTATGTCGTAAAACGAGGCATCACGATCCAAACTACCACAAAAGAAGGTACAGAGCAAGGACGAGTTCCTGATGTCAGTGTTATCGATCGCACTTTGTGGCGTGCCCAACGCAAATCCTATACCGCACTCGAATCGCCGATTCAGTTAGCTGTGGAGGTAGTATCAACTAATTGGGAAGATGATTATGTTGACAAGCTAGATGAATACGAACGTTTGGGTATTGCTGAATACTGGATTATTGATTATTTGGCAATTGGGAAAAGAGAGTATTTGGGAAACCCGAAAGTTCCGACGGTATTTGTTTTTTCGCTAAATGCTGAAGGGAAATATCGGCGCACTCTGTTTCAAGGTGACGAACAAATTGTTTCGCCGACTTTTCCAGAATTGGTTTTGACGGCGAATTTGGTATTATTAGCTTAGTGGTAGGGTGTGTCGCCATGAAAAATTCTTAACTAAATTTCGACAATCTCATAGCGACGCACCGGACAAAATAGTGATTCTTAGGTGCGTCATGGCCGAAGATTTTAACCACTTACTCAAGGATTTTCCCCTGATGCACCCTACGGTTATACTTGGAAAATTGAGAGTTTGATGAAGAGGAATAAATGATGAATATAGAAGATGAACAAACTTTAAATGCCCAACAAAAACGGGAATTGCTGAGAATTCAAGCTTTAATTGATGAAGATGGGCAAACACCAGAACAAAAAGCTAAATTGTTTTTTGAACAAGCTTTACTTTATGGCTATTCTCAACAATATGCAGAGGCGATCACCTTCTTCGACAAAGCCTTAGAAATCAAACCCGATTATCACGAAGCCTGGTATTATCGGGGCAATACACTGTATAATTTAGGAAGATTTGAAGAGGCGATCACCTTCTTCGACAAAGCCTTAGAAATCAAACCCGATTATCACGAAGCCTGGTATTGTCGGGGCAATACACTGTATAATTTAGGAAGATTTGAAGAGGCGATCGCATCCTACGACAAAGCCTTAGAAATCAAACCAGATGACCACGCAGCCTGGTACAATCGGGGCAATGCACTGGCTCAATTAGGCTTGTGGGAAGAGGCAATAGCCAATTACGACAAAGCTTTAGAAATCAAACCAGATAAAGACGAAGCCTGGAACAATCGGGGTAATGCACTGGCTAAATTAGGAAGGGTTGAAGAGGCGATAGCTTCCTATGACAAATCTTTAGAAATCAAACCAGACCACCACGCAGCCTGGTACAATCGGGGTTCTAAACTGGCTCAATTAGGCTTGTTTGAAGAGGCGATCGTCTCCTGCGACAAATCTTTAGAAATCAAACCAGATAAACACGAAGCCTGGTACTATCGGGGCAATGCACTGGCTCAATTAGGCTTGTTTGAAGAGGCGATCGCCTCCTACGACAAAGCCTTAGAAATTAAACCAGATTATCACGAATCCTGGAACAATCGGGGCAATCCACTGGCTAAATTAGGCAGAGTGGAAGAGGCGATCGCCTCCTACGACAAAGCCTTAGAATTCAAACCAGATTATCACGAAGCATTTTATAATAAAGCTTGCTGCTATGCGTTAAACGGTCAAGTTGACTTATCGATGCAAAACTTGCAGCGGGCGATCGCCCTAAATCCTGACGAATACCGAGAAATGGCAAAAACTGACTCGGATTTTGACAGCGTGCGATCGCACCCTCAGTTTCAAGCCTTGATTGAAGAATAGTGATAGCTAGCAGACGCGATCTGATAGAATAATTAATAATGAGGCAAAAGAAAGATGACTCAACTAAATGTAACTGTAATTAATGGCAGATTTCCCGAACTCATCGCCAGTATTGAAGATAGTGGAGAACGAATCGTCATAGAACAGGAAGGAAAGGCGATCGCTGCTATCATTACTTATGCTGACCTGAAGCGACTGGAAGCACTAGAAGCTGCCCTCATTAACAAAGCAAAACTACAAGAATATGAATGGCTAAAAGCTGCGATCGCAAATCCAGCCTTTGATTCCCTTAGAGACTCAGCCGAAGATATCTACACTTTAGCTGATGGCAAGCCATTCTACGACTCAGAATGGATTAAAACAGTAGCGATCGATCCTGATTTTGGTTCGATTCTTGACCCCGAAGAAGACATTTATAGTATAACTGACGGTAAACCATTCCATGACCAAGGGTAAGATTTTCCTAGTACCGTTTCCCTATGATGACTTATCGGCCAACAAACTGCGTCCAGTAGCTTGCTTGACTAACCCTTTGGGAGCGAGGCGTCATGTTATTATTGCTTATATTACAAGTCGCCTGCCCACAAATCTACTGGAAACAGATATCGTATTAGATGCTTCTCATCCTGACTTTCCGGGTTCGAGACTGCGGGTTCCATCTGCTATCAGGCTGCATCAACTGGTGACTGTTTCTACAGTGATTGTTCAGCGTGAGTTGGGTGAAGTGTCATCAGATACACAGGCTCAAATTGCTGAGAAACTGTACAATTTTCTAAGGTGACATTTTCTAATTCAGTGATGGCCGATAGGTAAAAATTATATCTTGCGTGAGACTTGGGAATTCTTAGCCCAGATGCGATCGCCTCCTACGACAAAGCTTTAGAATTGAAACCAGATGACGACAACGCATTTTACAATAAAGCTGTCTGCTATGCACTACAAGGTCAGATTGACTTATCTATTCAAAACTTGCAGCAAGCCATCAATATAAATCCTGACAAATACCGAGAAATGGCAAAAACTAACTCGAATTTTGACAGCGTGCGATCGCACCCAAAATTTAAAGCGTTAATTTAAGGATAGTTCGTTAGCTAAGCCCTCGAAGAGGATCACACCTAACGCGGAATTGGGGCGATCGAACTTCTGTCGGCAGTACGAGCATTCCCATTTACCAGAATATAATTTGCTTGTTGCCTGATATCTTGAGTAGCACGATTTTTGACAATTAACTGATAACTCATGTCTGTTGCGAATCGCCACCGAAAACCGATGCGCGCAACTTCTGTCAGTATGCAGCAGTCATGGGTTCGCTATCTGAGTCTAAACCCTCTTGCAACAAATTTTCTAATTTGGCTTGTGCCTGTTTTCGCTGGCGATCTTGCTGCACCAAATCTAGGAAATACTCTACCGCACTGGTGTAAGCCCCTGCCTGAATTTGAGCTTCAATATAGGTTTGCAGATCTTCTGGTATGGCAAGAATAACGTTCATCGTCACCACAGATTTAGGATATCTATCATTGTAGCAACTGGCTCTAGGTACGGATATCAGCCTAAAATTTATTGCATAAATTGTCACCATCAGGTTTCTGACCTGCTGAGCAACACAACCGCTGCTACCGAATACGGTATAATTTCCTCATGACATAAAAGCATTTTATAATAAATATGCACTGCACGCTCGACTCGATTTATCCATGTAAGTTGGGTGAATTGTCATCAGATATACAGGTTCAAATTGCATAAAAATTGTACAATTTGTTAAGGTAACATTTTCTAATTCAGTGATGGCCGATAGGTGACAATTAGTTAACCTTATTTTAACAGTTATTCACCTCTCGATTGCTAGTGGCTAATATTCCTTCCCGCCGACCCAAAAGCCAATAGGTCATCATTTCTCCTCTTCCCTTGACCTCGATCGTACCCCTTGGCTCTAGTAAGTATTTATTCTGTAATTTGAGATAAGTCGCATCCGTGACTTGAATGTATCCCGGTTTACCGTGGGATTCCATTCTTGAGGCGACATTCACCGCATCACCCCAGAGGTCATAGATAAATTTCTTAATCCCAATTACTCCCGCAATTACAGGCCCCGTATTAATCCCGATCCGAATTTGTAGAGATTCCCCAAAAATAATCTCCACATCTTGCATATAGGCTTGCATATCCAACGCCATGTTGGCGATCGCTTCGGAATGATCCGGTCGAGAAACGGGTAAACCACCAACTACCATGTAGGCATCCCCAATGGTTTTAATTTTCTCTAAGCCATACTTTTCAGTGAGTTGATCGAAGGCAGAGAAAATTTGGTTCAAACCTGATACCAATTGCATCGGCTCTATCCGTGCCGAGATACTGGTAAAACCTACGATATCCGCAAACAAAATTGTGGCTTCTTCAAAATGCTCAGCAGGGGATTCATTAGTCCGCATGAGGCGATCGGCAATTTCCGCAGGTAAGATATTCAAAAGTAATTGTTCTGACCTTTCTTTTTCTTGGCGCAGTTCTCCAGTTCTTTGATCCACTCTAGCTTCCAACTCTTCATTTGCCAAATGGATGGTATCTAGAGAATCCTTCAGTTGTCTGGTCATGCCGTTAAAAACGTTGGCTAATTTGCCAAGTTCAACGATGGAACTAACCTCCACTTGTTGGTTGAGATTGCCCTGAGCGATCGCTTCCGCAGCAGTGGTGATCCGCTCCACAGGACGGATAATCCAGCGAGCAGTCAGGATACCTAATAAAATTGCCAAAATCAAAGTTGCTAAACAGAGCAGGATTGTAGTCTGAGTATTGGCATTAATCTGATCCATAAAATCTGCTTCTGGAATAGTCACCACCACTAACCAATCAATACCTTTACTATCTTGAAAAGGATCGACTTGGGCAAAATAATTTTTACCCTCGACAGTAAATTTCAGTTGATGAGATGCTTGGATATTTTGAAAATCACGAAACTGCTCTAGCAAAGCTTGACTCGCTTTTTGGGTGAGGGCATTGCTACTATTAATAACGTTGAGTCGTTCAATTCGTTGTTCTGGCAGTTGGACAACCTTGTCTGGGTAATATTGAAAGGGCTTTTCCCCTGTAGAGGTAGCAATCATTTCTCCAGAACGTTCCAGAATAAAACTTTGCCCTGTTTTACCGATTTTGAGTTTGCTTAAAAAATCACCAAACATTACCATATTTAAGCTGGTCATCCACACTCCTTGGAACTCTCCCGTCTTGGTATATATGGGTTTGCCAGCCGCAATATATAGGTATTTACCTGTAATGTGAGGATACAGTTTTGCCCAAACAGCTTGCTTTTGCTGGACTGGAATTTTATAGTAGGGGCGTTTGCGGGGGTCAAAGTTAGATTTCCCAGCGTTGGTAATTTCCCGACGTTCCCCCTCTGGACTGCTGGTATAGGTAGTCAAAGTGTGGTTATTTTCTACCTCCGAAGCACGGATGACGATCGTGCCATCATCCTGCCGCTCACCAGCAAAAAACTCCTGATTGGGGGTAACAAAAGCTGCGGCAGCAACAAGGGGAAAGGCAGGGAGTTGTCCCCATAGAAACTTCTCTACGTCTCTCCCATTATTAAGATCGATACGGTTTTGGCTCAGGGCTGTATCATAGTTTTCAAAGGATTGAAAGGGAATAGCAACCAGATAAGTTAGATTTTGCTTGATGTGATCGCTAGTCTGATTTCGCAACTGAGTAGCTACATCATTTACTGCTTTTTGACCGTTTCTATAGGAAAGATAACCAACAATAGTCACTGCTCCAACTGTTTGGACAACAAATGGAATAATTAGGAGTATTTGTAGGGGAATTTTCCTAAAAAGTCCAAGTGATAAGGGCCTCCTTGATTTACCAAGCATAGTGAATTCTCCCGACATTGATACCTAGCATAAGTTAATAGGAATTTAATTTGCATACGCTTACACCCTATACCTCATACCCCACAATCATTTCGACAATTTCAATATGCAATTTATTGCT
Organism: Microcoleus sp. A2-C3; assembly: GCF_036706065.1. NCBI lineage: Bacteria > Bacillati > Cyanobacteriota > Cyanophyceae > Oscillatoriales > Microcoleaceae > Microcoleus > Microcoleus sp. A2-C3. The sequence continues at coordinate 19,133 of NZ_JAUBVX010000051.1, forward strand.
CTTGCGTCACTCTGATGGGAGTATAATAGCCGAAAACCACCCAAACTCAGTTGCTGTCTATGGATGAAGCCCGCCCATCTCGACTCACCATCAATTTTATTGATGAATATTGTGCCTTTTTTTTGAGGGTGACAACCCGCCTGAAACCGATATTTAGTAAGGATTGAGCCAACTTGTGGTAAAAAAAGATAGGCAGCAGATTTTCCTAGTACAGTTGGGGATTGTCATACCGCAGGCCGATCGCCCTTTCCTCTCTTCTACCAATACCTCGGACAGTTTTTTAACAGCCCTGTAAGCCTTATGGAGGAAGCCCTGCCATTTTTAACGCATTTTCTGAAACTTAGCGCGCTTACTTAAACCTTAAAAAAATAGTCCAGCATATAGCCAGCCAGGGTTTAGGACACTCGATTAGATCTAAAACTGTCCTAAGTATTGTTTTACGCACTTCCCAAAAATTAGTATTAATCTATACGTAGAAACTCAATACTTACGTATATAGCAGACAAAGTTGAAAAGATGGCAGAGTTCTTGTAGAATTGCCATAAATAATCAATTATCGGCGATCGCTAGCCTTCAAACTCCAGCGAAACCTTAATATAAAAGCAAAATCGACAATTGGTTTAAATAAAATTAATGAGGTGAAAACCCTTGCAAAATGTAGTTAGCAAAGAAAAGCCCCTCGAATCCGTGGAAAAAATCAGCTCCGTCAACTCCCCAAAAGCTCAAACGCTGTACGATCGCGGTAACGCCCTAGAAGCAATGGGACGGCTGTCAGCGGCGATCGCATCTTGGTCAAAGGCGATCGAACTTGAACCGAAATTTCACGAAGCTTGGTACAACAAAGGCGTAGCCCTCAGAAAATTGGGACAGCTACCCGAAGCGATCTCCGCTTACAACAAATCTTTAAAAATTAAACCAAAAAATGCAGAAGCGTGGTATAATCGCGCGAACGTTTTGCGGAAGATCAACAGACTCTCAGACGCCATCGTCTCCTACGAACAGGCGATCGAACTCAAGCCAAACTATCACGAAGCTTGGACGAACCGCGGCAACACCCTCGTAAACTTGGGAAAATTATCAGAAGCGATCGACTCCTACGACAAAGCGATCGCCATCCAAGCAGACTACTCCGAAGCTTGGTACAACAAAGCATTTGCCCTCAGAAACTCCGGGCAAAATACAGCGGCGATCGCATCCTACGACAAAGCGATCGAACTAAAACCAGACTTGTATCAAGCCTGGTACAACCGCGGGTTAGTCCTAGCCGATGAAAAACTCTACCCCGAAGCCGTCGCCTCCTACGACAAAACCCTGCAACTACGCCCGAATTCCCCCGAAGTCTGGAACAAACGCGGCACGGCGATCGCCCAAATGGGAAAATTTGAAGCAGCGATCGTATCCTGGGACAAAGCGATCGAACTCAAGCCAGACGACAGCGAAACCTGGTACAACCGCGGCCTGGCCTTGGCCAACTTACAACAGTTTGAAGAAGCCATCGCCTCTTGGGACAAAACCTTAGAGTTGCAGCCAGACAACATCGAAGCCTTATACAACCGCGCTGTCGCCCTCAAAAAAATCCAACGATTTACCGAAGCAATCGCTTCCTACGATCGCATCATAGCCATCACACCAGACGATCCAAATCTTTACTATCAAAAAGCCTGCGTCTGGGCCCTAGAAAAAGCCGTGGGCGATCGCACAAACAGCCCCGAAGCTGTAGCAACCAGCATCCAGAAAGCTATCGAAAACTTATCAAGGGCGATCGAACTAAATCCGGACAAATACCGGAAACTATGCCAAAATGACTCAAAATTGCGTACAATACGGGAAGAAGTGCGGTTTTTAGCTTGATTTCAGGGTAGCAATGATTGATGGATACCAATGCCGCACTGTAACCTTTTTAGGCAAAACAGTACCTCCAACCCCAATCATGCAAACCCTAGACAAAACTCAAGCAAAATTTGCTCAACTTGCAGCCCACCTCAGAGAAGTTACTGACATCGAATCAGCCTCGTCGCTGCTGCATTGGGATCAGGCGACTTATATGCCCGCCAAAGGTGCAACCGCCAGAGGCCGTCAGTTGGCCACTCTCAAACAAATATCCCACGAAAAATTTACTGACCCCAAAATAGGCGAACTCCTAGAAGACTTGCGTTTCTACGAACAAACCCTTCCTTACGACTCCACCGCAGCCAGCCTGATCCGCATCGCCCGCAGAGACTACGATCGCGCCGCCAGAGTCCCCGCAGCCTTCATGTCCGCACTTTGCCGCCACCAAGCCGACTGCTACGAAGTTTGGGCCACAGCCAAAGCAGAAAACAACTTCGCAACCGTCGAACCCTATCTCGAAAAAACCCTAGAATTAAGCAGACAGTACGCCGACTTTTTCCCCGGATACGAACATATCGCCGATCCTTTGATCGATCGCAGCGACTACGGCATGAAAGTATCCCTGCTGCGCCCGCTGTTCGCCCAACTGCGTCAAGAATTAGTCCCAATAGTCGAAGCCATCACCTCCCAACCCGCCGCCGACGACTCCTGCTTGCACCAATACTTCCCAGAAGCCCAGCAACTAGAATTCACCCGCACAGTAGTACAACGCATGGGGTACGACTTCCAGCGCGGACGGCAAGACACCACGCTTCACCCCTTCATGACCAACTTCTCCATAGACGACGTGCGTATCACCACCCGCGTCTACGAAGATCATTTGGATCAAGCTTTGTTCAGCAGCATCCACGAAGCCGGACACGCCCTCTACGAACTCGGCAATTCATCGGAATTTGAAGGCACACTTCTCGCCGGTGGCATTTCCTCCGGTGTGCACGAAAGCCAGTCGCGACTTTGGGAAAATTTAGTCGGGCGGAGTCGCGGTTTTTGGCAGTGTTTTTACCCGCAACTACAAAGCCTATTTTCGCAGCAGTTGGGCGACGTATCCCCAGACGCATTTTACCGGGCAATTAACAAAGTCGCGCGATCGCTCGTCCGCACCGACGCTGACGAAGTAACCTACAACCTCCACGTCGCCATCCGCTTTGACCTAGAATTGGCAATGGTAGAGGGCAAACTAGCCGTCCGTGATCTACCCGAAGCCTGGAACGAACGCTATAAAACTGACCTCGGCGTTGTCCCCGCCACCGACAGCGATGGTGCGATGCAGGACGTTCACTGGTACGTCGGGACGATCGGCGGAATGTTCCAAGGTTACACCCTCGGCAACTTGATGAGCGCTCAATTCTACGAAACCGCAGTCAAAAACAATCCCGAAATTCCCGCACAAATAGAACAGGGCAATTTCAGCGTACTCCACGACTGGCTCAAACAAAACATCTACCAGCACGGCCGCAAATACACTCCTGTCGAATTGATCGATCGCGTTACCGGTTCACCTTTAAGTATCGATCCCTTTGTCCGCTACATTCGCCACAAATACGGAGAATTTTATGTCATTTGACGGATAGCAATTTCAGATTGCAGACTTTAAAATGAGATTAAAAAAAGTAGGCGCTCGAAAAGATAGGGCGATATTCAGATAGTATCGCTCTATTTTTCAGGTCAAATAAAAAATTTCAAATAAGGGAGTATGTATGTCTGAACTCTTTCAGGCTGTTATTGCCAGCGACGAAAAAACCGACTTGCGGCAGTTTGCCAGCGATTTGCGGGCTTTGGGGAATAAATATTTACTGCGAAACGACATAGTTAGCGCTTTTGCCGCCTACTGTACCAAATACGAAAAGCCCGAACAGTTCCATCAATCTTCTCATTTGAGCAAACTGATTTATTACGTTCAGGAAATTATTCTCGAAGAGGCCAGCCTTTGCGTCCTGCTGCGGCCAAAAATTGCGACAATGGAAATAGTGCGAGTGGGAGATGACTTGACACTGGAAGCGATGACAGTGCAAGAATTGCTCGATGTGCGCGATCGCTTCGTCAACCACTTTCACCCCCAAGAAGGCGACATCCTCGAACTAGATTTCGGCCCGTTTTACGACTATTCCCCCTCCATTCGCGACCCCAAAAATATCGGCAAAGGAGTACAATTCCTCAACCGATACCTGTCCAGCAAACTGTTTCAAGACTCCAAACAGTGGCAGGAAACTCTATTTGATTTCTTGCGCATTCACCGCTACAACGGCGTACAGTTACTAATTAACGATCGCATAAAAACCCAAGAACAACTTTCAGAACAAGTCAAAAAAGCCCTCACCTTTGTCAGCGAACTTTCTGAAGACGAACCCTACGAAAGATTTCGATTTGTCCTGCAAATGATGGGTTTGGACGCAGGTTGGGGAAATACCGCAGCCCGCGTCGGAGAAACCCTAGGAATTCTCGACGAATTAATCGATTCCCCCGATCCGCAAACCCTAGAAGCATTTATTTCTCGCATCCCGATGATTTTCAAAATCGTCCTAGTTTCTCCTCACGGCTGGTTCGGCCAAGAAGGAGTTTTGGGGCGGCCGGATACGGGAGGACAAGTAGTTTATGTCCTAGATCAAGCCAAAAATTTAGAGAAACAACTGCAAGAAGACATTCATCTTGCCGGTCTCGATAGTTTAGGCGCAAAACCTAAAGTAATTATTCTCACCAGGCTAATTGCTAACAGCGACGGCACGCGCTGCAACGAACGTTTAGAAAAAGTTCACGGCACCGAAAATGCTTGGATTTTGCGGGTTCCCTTCCGGGAGTTCAATCCCAAACTAACTCAAAATTGGATTTCGCGTTTCGAGATTTGGCCTTATCTGGAAACTTACGCGATCGATGCCGAAACCGAACTGCTGGCTGAGTTTCAGGGGAAACCGGATTTAATTATTGGCAATTATTCAGACGGCAATTTGGTAGCATTTTTGCTGTCGAGAAAACTGAAGGTTACTCAGTGTAATATAGCCCACGCGCTGGAAAAATCTAAATATTTGTTCAGCAATCTTTATTGGCAAGAATCTGAAGAAAAATATCATTTCGCGATGCAATTTACTGCTGATATAATTGCGATGAATGCGGCTAATTTTATTATCAGCAGCACCTATCAAGAGATTGTGGGTAAACCCGATAGTGTCGGGCAGTACGAATCGTACAATTGTTTTACTATGCCGGATTTGTACCACGTTGTGAACGGCATTGAATTGTTCAGCCCTAAATTTAATGTTGTGCCGCCGGGAGTCAACGAAAGCGTGTATTTTCCTTACACGCGGACAGAAGACCGGGTGCAGGGCGATCGCGATCGGCTCAACGAACTGCTGTTTACCCTAGAAGACCCCGAACAGGTCTTCGGAACGCTCGACGACCCGCAAAAGCGCCCTTTATTTTCGATGGCCAGGCTCGATCGCATTAAAAACATGACAGGCTTAGCAGAATTGTTTGGTAAAAGCCAAGAATTGCAAGAAAAATGCAATTTAATTCTGGTAGCCGGCAAGCTGAGAGTCGAAGAAACCGAAGATTACGAAGAAGCAGAAGAAATTAAAAAGCTCTACACAATTATCGAGCAATACAACCTGCACGGTAAAATTCGCTGGCTGGGAGTGCGGCTTTCCAAAAGCCTGTCCGGCGAAATCTACCGGGTAATCGCCGATGGCCAAGGTATATTTGTTCAGCCAGCCTTATTTGAAGCTTTCGGTTTGACAATTCTCGAAGCAATGATTACCGGCATTCCCACTTTTGGGACACAGTTTGGCGGCCCGCTGGAAATCATTCAAGATGGGGTAAATGGGTTTTATATCAACCCGACTAACCACCAGGAAACTGCCCAAAAGATTCTCGATTTCTTCTCTAAATGCGAACAAAATCCCAACTATTGGTATGAAATTTCAACGCGAGGAATTGACCGAGTTTACAGCACCTATACCTGGAAAATTCACACTAGCAGGCTGCTGACTCTGGCCAAGACTTACGGTTTCTGGAACTACTCGTCTCAGGAAAACCGCGAAGATATGCTCCGCTACATAGAAGCGCTGTTTTATCTGATTTACAAGCCGAGAGCGAAGGCTTTATTGGCAGAACACGCGAACCGATAAGTGACGATTTTGGATTTGTAGGGGCCGGTTGAGACAAAAAACTTGGCCTCGGAGCGATCGACTTTGTACAAGACCCGCTAGTAAAGATTTGTGAAGGAGAGCAGGTTTTGTACAATAGGACTTACGCTAAAAAATCCAGTTTCTACGACAATATTGGCTTTGGTAACGAAACATCTCCTCAAAAACCCGGTTTTTGAGGAATCGCCCGAAACGGCCCCTACTTCCAATTCGTAACTTCCAACTAGCAACTCCTGACTGCTGCTGTCCCATTGCCGAACTTCTAAAGGCTTGGAAAGATATTTCTTAGAAAGCTATCCGGGTAATACAATGAGATTGAGAAACATGAAAACAGGGAAACCTTGTCAAACTTTAGCAACAGGATCAAACTTATGCGTGTAACTACTGTTACGATTTTCAGCTTGCTCGCTCTGCTCGCTCCAGGGCTGACTAAAAAGGCAAATGCAGCCTTCGAGTCCAAACCCTTTGTGCAGGAACAACAGTATCGCAGAGACTTTACAGCTCCCGCCGATCCAGGTGCGTCGGTACAGCCCGATGCGAATTCCCAAGGAGATATGTTTAACAAGCCTTTTTATGCAGGGGAGCAAAAGCCTGTCAGAAAGGAAAAAACTATCTCAGCAGGAGCAGACGGCCCAGAAGTTGCGGCCATACAGCAGCGGTTGCAAGTTCACGGTTTTGCGATCGGGACGATCGACGGTTCCTATGGTTCTCGCACCACATCTGCTGTCAGTTCTTTTCAGAAGTCTAAAAGCTTGAACTCCGACGGGATCGTGGATAAACAAACTTGGACAGCTTTAGCAGCAGATCCGGCGCGGGCTCCTGAAAAATTGCAGAGCGATGCTCCAATTCAGAACAGCGATTCAATTCAGAGCAATGCTCCAACTCAGAACAGCGCTCCTGTTCGCGGCAATCCTGCAACTGCTCTGACTAAAGGTGCTGCTGGTTCCAAGGTGAAGACGCTACAGGTGCGTTTGGAAATACAGGGTTACGAGCCGGGCCCGATTGACGGCATTTTTGGCGCTCGCACTGCTACGGCTGTCAAGAAATTTCAGGAGTCTAAGGGTTTGACGACTGATGGCGTGGTGGACGAAATCACCTGGAAGGCGATCGGGCAAAACTAAGTGACGAGTCCGAAATTGGGAAAATTCCTGTGGCAATAACTCATCATTGAACCCGGTGTCCAAAAATGACCGGGTTTCTCGATGTTGACATATCGCTATGTTGTATGTTAGGATAGTTGAATGTCCAAATGCGGATATGGCGAAATTGGCAGACGCGCCAGATTTAGGTTCTGGTTCCGAAAGGAGTGAAGGTTCAAGTCCTTTTATCCGCATAGAATATCCGGCGGTTGAAACCGCTTCTATACAAACAAAACCCGCTTCCGCGGGTTCAAGAGTGATCAGTTAAAATCACCAGATTCTATTAATTATCCTCAGTCCGCAGAGGCGGACTTCGTTTGTGTAGACGCGGTTTCAACCGTACGTCGTATCTTAAAACCAGCGCTTTTTCAGTTTCTTTAAGTGCGATCGCCTCAAATTGTCCACCAATTTCCGCAACTGAGCCAAATTTCCCGCTTCACCGCCATACTTCCAGCGCACATAAGCCTGCGAAACTTCCTCAATTACCTCAGCTTCATCAGTTGGATGATTGCCGCGCATTGCCTCAGCATACTCCAAAGGCGTTTGAGCTTTCTGCTTGGCAAATCCCCGACTTGCCAAATCCTTCAGCATTTGCTGATAAACTCCCTCCACCGGCGGCAATTTCCCTAGCCAGCGCCGGTAGCGCCATTTGCGCCAACCTTCCCAAATTAACCAGCCAATAAAGCCAAAGCCGATCGCACTAATCAACCCAGTAAACAACCCCACCCAACCCTTAGCAAACTGTCCCATAAACCAGCCCAGAATCAAACTGATCCAGCCAATCACAAAACCGATAACTGAATCGAGCCCGCTTCTGAGAGGCGTCGGTAGCCAACCCGCGATCCACTTCCAAAACGATTCGATCGCGCTAAAAGTCTGGTTGTCTTCCACCGAAGCCGGAATCAGCGGATAACCGGGAATCGGATTAAAAGCGAACCAGCCGTAATTAGGAAAATATACCTCCGTCATCAAAAAAGCGTCAGTATTTTTCACAACATACAAACCAGTAAACGGGTTGAATTCCCCCGTATCGAAACCGCCAGCCATTCGCGCCGGAATCCCGATCGATCTGAGCATAATAGTCAGTACCGTCGAAAAATGGTCGGGATATCCGCCTGTAACTTTTTTGCCGTCTTGCGTGTTTTGATAGCCAAACAGAAAACCCTCGACTAAATCTTCACTTTCCTCTAAATAAGGCAAAGCTTTTACAAGTTTGTAGTTCGGGTTTTGCTTCAAATATTGAGCTAAGTACAAAGCTTTTTCGTAAGGAGAATCGATCGCCCTGTCCGACTTAGCCACTCTTGTTCTCGCCAACAAAATTTCTTCAGTTTTTTCTCGCACCTTGGCGGCAATTTTCGGCGGCAAATCCAAATAGAACTTGCGAACATTTTTCGGGTAATTAGTACCAGTTTGCCCCAACAAAGAGCGATCGCGAAAAGGTACGTTAGAAATCACCGTATATGTCAAACCATCCGCCAATTCCACAGGCGATCGCAAACCTCCCTCCGCATCAATCGCCACTTCCGTCGTCGGAAAATAAAGTTCCTTCGGCTTGCTTAAAGCCGGAATCAAATTCGGCAACTGAGCAAGAATAGTATAACTTTGAATCACCTCTTGAGTGCGAGGTGCATTGGGAAAAGGATTCAGATAAAATTGATAAGACCAGCGAGGTCGATTCACCTTAAAAGCTTGTTCGTTGCGAGAAATTTCCCAACCCTGACCAGTGTATTTGTCAAAGCCTAACACCCGCCAAAAACCCGCCGCCTGCGATCGCACGCGCATCACCACTTGAGGTTTCATTTCCCCCCGCAAATTTTGATTGATGCGCTGGTTGAAACCGTAATAAAAAGTAGAGTCCACATCTCCTGGCCCTTTGTCTGGGTTTCTCCCCCTTCCTCCGCCAGTTCCTTTTTGATTTCCTCCCTTGACATACCCCGGATTCAGAATGCTGCGCGAGTCAAACTCCCCCTGATATTGAATGGGAGCACTCACGGGAAAAGTCCGCAATTGATAGCCGGGGAGGCGCGGCAAAAACGCAAAAATACTCAGTCCCAACCCGACAGTTATCAGCAGCAGCCAACCAAAATACTTGGGGGATAAAGTAGCAGCAAATAACGACCAGTTGTTATTTTTTCCTTTACCTTCTGTCGAATCGCGAATGCTTTCTAGCTTCGTCGATGATAGTCCCAAGCGCGATCGATAATCCAGCACCAAAGTTGGCAGCGCTAAAGCCAAAAACACCAACAGCAGCGGCCCAAAAGTCAGCGTTTGGCTGATCGTCGCTGCTACACTCAACAGAATCAGCCCGATGACGATCGAATAGCCCAAATCCTTGCGGCGGGGCAAATCGAAGCTGTGCAGGACTTGAATGTTAATTAACAGTTGCGCCAAAACTAACCGCGTATCGTTTAATTCTCCTACCAAACGGGTAAAAAAAGCGAACAGCGCCACCAGCATGGCAATAGCTATGCAGAATTTAGCAGCTATATTGCGATCGCGGCGGCGATACCAACTCCAAGTTGCTCCCACAATACTGACAGGCACAGCCCACAGGTTCAGGCTTTCTTCAGCAGCAACGTCAGTAGCTACAATTCCCACAATTACCAACAACTGAACCAGGATTCGCAGCAGTAAAGAATCCTCAATCACCGGCGGAGGCATTGCCTCAATCTGCTCCCACAGCTTACCTAAAACAGGTATCTTTCGCAGGTTATCAGTTGTCATGTGCACCCATCCAAGTCAGTCTATTTTAGATTTTGGATTTTAGATTTTAGATTTTCTCGCAGCTTTGAATCTGGGAGGGCTTTAACTAATTTCTAAAATTTTTGGCTTTCCACGACAGAAGTCGGGGGATTGCATTTGTTTTTGTGTGAGGTCAAACCGCAGAGTAAAACATACATTGTTTACTCTAATTTTACCAGAAAGAATTGGTTTAAAGCCTCTTCCTTGTAGGCAAAAATTAAAATCAGACTATTCATTACTCCAATCCTCTTCCTTCCAAATAGAGGTAGCTGTCAACTGTCAACTGTCAACTGTCAACTGTCAACTGAACTTTCTATTTGCTGTTTTGTCTTCACAAAGTTGGACGAATAGCAAACATCAGAGGTCGGCTATCGAAGTTTTGGAATCTCACTTCTAGAGCATAAGTCTTGTCAGGTTGCGGGTCAAACAACTCTACACTTAAATGCCCGGAATTCGGACGATGTGCAGTTGCTTCGGCATCTCCTCCCTTGAGTTCCAAACTTCCTCCCCCAGGAAATTCGCACTCAACTCTTAAACACGGCCTTGGTGGTTCTGTATTGCGGTTCGATAGGTATTGAGCTTGCAGAGTCAGCGAGCCCAAAGCAGTCAGCCACTCCCGCGAAACCGGGGGCTGATTTACAGGACAATTCAAAGTTAAAGACTCAATGATTTGTCGGGCGGCCAACAGCGACATTAGCATTTGTTGATCGGTAGTTGCCTCGGAGTAATTCGGTAAATCTTCTACTTCTGAAGCTGTAATTCCTCTGGCCGCACCCATGAGTACAAAACCAGCTAATTCGTTAAGTTCCTGAGACTGGCCCGGAAACAAACTATCTACAGCGCGAACTAACTTCGCACCTTCCCGCAGCGACGACATTACCAGTTCCTGACAAGGTTCTAGCAGTTGAGCAAAAACCCCTTGGGCGATCGGAATTGGCAGGCGACCCCATCTAATATTTTGTAGTTGGGGAGTCCAGATATGTAGGGGGGGAACCCATTGGGGGGCTACATCGTCTGGGTAGTCGTGTTCGTAGCTTTTGATTTCTGTTTCCCAGGGGAACAGTGGCGGGTTGGATTCAATTTCGGCTCTAAGCCTTTGTTTTAACAAGGTCTGAAAACGGTCTTGCACGGTCGGTATATCTCCAATAGTCAGCGGTTGTGCGGGTGCATTGCTGTGCGCCCCCACTTGATAATCCAGCGGGTCTGGTTCGTCCCATTCCCAGTATTCCACCCCAGAATTCTCTTCGTCGCCCCACTCTTCTGAGGGATGGGGCTGATTGAGGTTGTCATGATCTTCGCTAGAGGTATTCGCGATTGGCGCCTGCAATATCCAGTCTAAGAAATGGCGATCGAAAGCCTCTGCATCCCTGTTCGTTTCGTTATTCATCAGTAGATGCCCCTTCTCCGGAATCTGAACGATTTCGCAATTCCCAGGCAAGTTCGAGTAATTTAAACCACCGTTTCTGTACCTGGGCTACCGTGCTGCCGAGGGTTTGCGCGATCGCTGACTCTGACAGACCCTGTTGTTTCAACTTTAGCAAACGCTGTCCCTCTGGGCCAATTTGCTCACCAAAAATTTGCCACTCAGAAGGCAGTAAACCCAGATTGCGATCTAAGTCTGCTTCCAGCCACTGGTGAACCAGTTCCCAGCGGTGCGACATGGCAAACCTGAGCAAATGGTACTTGAAGCGCTGCTGCAAATAGTCCCTTTGGCGCGGAGTTATGTTTAGAAGCGACTCTATTTCATTAGTCGGCAAGTCTTGCAAGCGCAATATGAAATAATCGGCGCATTCTTGTTGGTTGCGCTCTTTCAAGTAAGCGACTAATTCGTCAATCACATTTTGGCGCAAAGATTCTGACTCGTCGCCTTGGGGGCGAATTGCCGAGGAACCCTGTCCCGCCATTGCTTCCCGCACCGAGTGCACCGAGGTGTCGTTCCAAGTTTGGTCGGAATCTGAAGCCCCACCGTCGGCGGCTTGTTCCATATCCACGGAGGTTTCTTTGGGTTGTTGCTGGGAAAAGGTTTGGGCCCGCAAAATAATTAGTTGCTGGCTCCGGTTGCGAGGCAAAGGAATGCGCCGCTTGCCGAAACGCTCTACAAAAGCCATGTACTCTGCTAGTTCTAAGCGAGTGCGGGGACTGTAGGTAGGTGGCAGTTGGGTTTCCCGCCGGAATGCCTTTAAAGCTTCCAGATAAAATCCCTGCAAGAAATCTTTGATCAGTTCTACTCGCGCCTGATAGCTAGACTGCACCTGGGGAGGGGTGATGTAGCGATAGACGATCGCGCTGAGGGTACTGTGCAATTCTACTCGCCCGGGCCCGGAGCCTAAATTTTCATAGTGGAGACATTGTTGCAAGCGGTGCCGGGCGAGGCTCTCGGCTGCACCTTCTATGTCTCCTGAGTCTTGAATCCGCTGACTTTCTGTGCATATCCTGGTGACTTCTGCTGCGAGTCGCCCTGCTACATCTTGGCAATTCTGCTCAGACGCGCGAGTGGACTTTTTGAGTTCGTCTAACAGCAGTTGAAATATGGTTTCCACGCTCTGGCAGATTTCCCGCATGATTGTTTACAGCTCACATTGAAATTAGCACACTCTGGTACGTTAAATTTGGGATTTTACATTTTATAGTGGGCAGTGCTAGGTATCACATACTTGCACCTGCACCTGTTACCGTGAAATTCTTAAACTCAAATCTCAAATTAACTGACTAATGGATTTAGATCTACAGATTCGATCGCTGATCGACAAAGCTCCGCCTGACGGTTCGACGCCACAAATCTTAGAGGCGATCGCCCCGGCGCTGGTTTTAATTGCCCAACAGCTACAGCACCTCGAATACTCGATCCTGCAATCGGTAGACGAAAGTTGGGCGATCGTGGTTTTGAGCAATCTCAAGCAACCGGGACGGGAGAAGAAGGTGATTTATGCTTTTCCTACTTTTCAAGATGCTTCCTCCGCTGCGGCGGCTGGGGGCGATCGCGTGAGGCCGGTGCCTTTGCCTGTCACTCACATTTTATTTCAGATGATCGCTCTAGAAGGTCTCGACAGCATTGTTTTTTTTGAAAATCCCGGCAATCAGGAAGTCGGGACGGAAATCCCTCGCCAGCAAGTGCAGGACTTAATTAACCTTTACTTGCAACAGTATCGATCGGCTCCACCGCCAGATATTGCATAAATATAGCCTTTCTCAAGGGCCATGAGGCACTGGACGGTAATTGGTAATTGGTAATTGGTAATCGGTAATATGTCATTGCTCGCGCTCTCCCGAATTCACTTAAGAAGCGCCATAACTCAATTTCTTATGAATTGGCAATAGGAAATTCCCCACTACCAATTCCCCATTACCAATTCCCCCTACCATGCAACTTTTTAACCTCTAATACAGCCTGCTCAAAACATAATCTGCCAAATCAATCAAGGCTTGACGGGACTCTGAATGGGGCAGCGCCGCCAAGTATTCGACGGCTTTTTGGGCGTGATTTGTGGCTAGTTCTCGCGATCGCTCTATGCCTTGAGAATCTTCTACCAGTGCCAGGGCCTGCTCTATATCTCCTTCTTGGGCGAACTCCCGTTCTATGAGAACTTCCAAATAAGGCTTTTCTTCTAGGGCAAATAGCGCTGGCGCTGTCAGATTACCGCTGATTAGATCCGATCCTGCGGGTTTCCCCAAAGTTTCCGTTGAAGCAGTGAAATCCAATATATCATCTACTATTTGGAAGGCTAAACCAATGTTGCGACCGTAGTTGTACAAATCGTCTGCTATTTCCGCTGAAACCTCGCTCAAACAGCCCGCTGCTTTAGAACTGTTGGCAATTAAAGACGCTGTTTTGTAATAACTTTTTTCTAAGTACGCTTCGATCGACAAACTGGTGTCAAATCCATTTAGTCCCTGTTGAATTTCCCCCTCAGCTAAATCCATAATCACTTCTGAAAGCAGTTTGACTACTGGCAGATTGTCCAGATTTGCCAAGTGCCAACTCGATTGAGCAAACAGAAAATCTCCCGCCAATACTGCCACTCGGTTGTTAAACCGACTGTGTACCGTCGGTACTCCCCGCCGCAGATCGGACTCGTCCACCACGTCGTCGTGGACTAGACTGGCTGTGTGGATCATTTCGGTGATTTCCGCGAGGCGGCGGTGTTTTTCGGTGATTTCCCGATCGGGCATTGTCGCCTTGGCCATCAACAAGACTATTGCGGGTCTCACCCGTTTTCCCTTTGTGCCGAATAAGTATTCCGCAGCCGCGTACAAGATGGGATGACGGGCACCCACTAACTGTTTCAAGTTTTCTGTCAACAGTCGCAGGTCTTCTTCAACCGAGGAAAATAGGAGAGTGCTAGAGATCATGGATACGCCGACTCAAGCCGTAAAGTAACAAAATTTTACATATCATATCTTTATTTTAAGGTAATTCTCTGCAATAGGGAAGAAGAATCTAGGCGATCGGCAGTTATTTGTTGTCTGCCACCAGCTAGGACTGGCCCAACTGCCAGAGGCGGGTAGCCGACTGTCAGAGGGATTGTCCCTATTGTATCGAATTGTTAAGGACAGTGATCAAAAATATCTAAATCCCAGAAACCCTGTGCTATTATAGTTATTAAGGATTTAAACAATTCTATACATTAAGTACAGGCTGTACTTGAACCTAGCTGGCAGGTAGTTTTCAGATGCCTGTAAGAATTTCGTAGAGCCAGCCTTGTTAGTCGATCGCAGCGAAAATTTCTGGGACAGATTTTTAGTTCCTCGCGGCTAAAAACTTTCAGGAATTAAGACTAGCGCATGAGATGTGCACGGTAGCTCAAAGCAGCTAAAGTGGATGGTTTTACGCTGTTCAAGCATTTGTAAAGCAGTAAATCATTATTGACCCCGCCCAAAAACAGGTAGAAGCCGCGACAATCGTCGTGGAGATCCCAAAATTTTAGACATTAGTTGAAGCTCCCAGATTCATCTGCCGAGTCAATCTAAAATCTAAAATCTAAAATCGACTAACCGGGAACGCCTAAGTGTTCCGGGAAGCCTGATATGGAAAAGTAGCCTTCAGAACCAAGGCATAGTCTTGCGTGCTGACTTAATGTAGTAGGTCTTGAACTTGTCCCCCTCCTCCTCCTCGTCCTTGACTTTTGGTTCTAATTATGATTTATCGCGATATTCCTCTAATTATTCCCATTCTGGCCGCCGGTTATGTAATGACTATTTATATAGTGTTGATGTTGGCCGAACGTAGCTCTAAAATAACTCGATTGGGTGAGTAGTTAACAGCTTGTTAGCCGAATCCGGCCTCGCTCGCAATGGACTACTCGCTCAGAATTCCGAATACTCAATAATAACCCTGCCTTGACTGCTTGCGCACAAAGGCAGGGTTATTGTTTACAATTGCGGGCATCGTGATGTTTAGCGGTACGAGTGACGATCGATCTCTAGTTTACCGCGGAGTGCGATCGACCGACAGCCCGCAATCTTCAAGATACTCAAGGTGGAAATCGCCGATTTTTTCCACAAATATCCCCAAAGGCTACTCGAATTTACTGACGCTGCTGCCAAAATACCAGCCGCGGCTGTTTCAACCGAGAAAAACCCCAGATTAAAAGAGCTTTTGTTCGGCAGCTATCAAACAATTCTGTGGCAAATCATGAAACAGTAGCCGACACTTTAGTTGACATCGGCATTTACGACAATATCGAATCAATTTTGGAGCATCTCAATCAATGCAAAAAGCATTTTTTGACAGTGCGAGCTCGCAAGCGCTCGCGAGTCTTTTATTGATCGCGAGTTATACGAGTTCGCACTATAAATGCCAAAATGAGATAATCCCAATCAATTGGGTGCATCTCATTTTTGTCAAAAGCATTTTTTATGTTATGGAGCGTCCCCGCACGGGCTTATAGAAGCCCGTGCGAACTCGTATAACTCTCACTCTTAAAGCAAAACTGAGATGCACCCAACGACTTTTACCGCGCCAATTCCGATCGCCATTTAGCCCTATCGCACTAGAAATCATACCGATGCGCGACAAAAAATGCAACTTTAGACTGATGTCAAACCTGGATTTCGGTCAGCGTGCCATCACTGTCAAATATCAAATCTAAAATGGTATTAATTGCGGGCTCTGCCTGGATCTCTCCCCCTTGATTTACCCATGTCAACCACAGTTTCTGATACCCAAAGCTTGCTAAAACAGGCGATCGACCCCAAACTGCCGGTGCTGCCTCCAGACACATTGAAAGTTGCGATCGCCGCGATGACTCAGGCGAGCGCCAGTTGCGTTTTGATCGCGTTTGAACAGCAACTGATCGGCATTTTTACGGAGCGCGATGTTGTGAAAATAACTGCTAACGAAATACCACTAGCAGGGATGATAATTGCTGAGGTAATGACTCAAAGACCGATCGCCATTTCCCTCGATCAAGCGGAGAATATCTTCAAGGTATTGGACATATTGCGATCCTCTTCGTTGGCGTAGCCCCCGTAGGGGCGGGCTGCGCTAACGGCAAAAATCCGTCACTTGTCCCTCACAGACGCACGCGGAAACTTGCTGGGCGTCATCACCGGCGAAAGCATCCGTCAAATCCTGGAAGCGGGCGACTTGCTGCAAATGCGACGCGCCCAAGAAATTATGACCGCAGAAGTAATAGTTGCCTCAACTAGCACCTCAGTTTTAGAAGTCGCAAAACAGATGACAACTCAGCGCAAAAGCTGCATAGTCATTTGCAATGAGTGCGACAATAAAAAGCAGAAACCTGTGGGCATAATTACAGAATGGGACATTGTTAAATTCCAAGCTGCCGGACTCGATTTTGCTGGCACTCGCGCCGCCGCCGCGATGAATTTTCCGCTGATACCTTTGCAAGGAGAAGCCACATTGTGGGAGGCTCACCAGTTCATGCAGCAGCACCACATCCGGCGCTTGGTGGTGGTGGACGAGGGAGGATATTTAGCCGGAATTATCACCCAAAGTACCCTGCTGCACGCCTTAGATCCGGTAGAAATGCACGCGAATGTCGAGCTTTTGCAGGAAACAGTTGCCGAAAATATCCTGGAGTTAAAAAAAGTGAACGAACAATTGCAAAAAGAAGCGCTGCGGAGAACCGAAGTAGAAGAACAGTTGCGGCTATTAAATGAAAATCTAGAAGAACAAATTAAACAGCGAACTTTAGAATTAATTAACACGAACAGTCAGTTAAAGAAGGAAATACAAGACCGCGCCACCGCTGAAGCTGAAGTCCGCCGCCTCAACACCGAACTGGAAGAGCGAGTTCGAGAGCGCACGGTTCAACTAGCAGCCAGCAACCAAGAATTACAGCAAAAAATTTGCGATCGCAAATTGCTAGAAGAAAAACTACACTTTTCTGAAACCAAAGTCCGCGCAGTTTTTGAAGCGATGACAGACATCGTTCTCGTGCTAGACATTCAGGGCAATATAGAAGTGTTGCCGACAAATACCACGGCAGTTTATGAGCCAGATTGCGATCTAGTCAGCCTGACAATAGAACATTTTTTTGACGATGACAACCCCGATGATTGGTGGATGCTAGTTCAACAAGTGTTAGAAACGCAACAAACACTCAATTTCGACTACAGCTTAGCAGTTGGCGGTCGCGAAATTTGGTTTTCCGCCTGCATTTCTATGTTCTCAACAGATGCAGTAATTTGGGTTGCCCGCAACATCAGCGATCGCAAACTAGCAGAGTCAGCATTGTCCCAAAAAAATACAGAATTAGCTCATACGCTGGAAGAACTGAAGCGCACTCAACAAGAACTGATTCAATCTGAAAAAATGGCTGCCCTCGGACAGTTAATTGCCGGAGTTGCTCACGAAATTAATTCTCCTTTAGGGGCGATTCGCTCCTCGGTGCAGAACATCGCCGACTTCTGGGCCGAACAATTGCACCAGTTGCCAATATTTTTCAAGCAACTATCCCCGGAACGGCAGCAGGATTTTTTTGCGCTGCTGCACAAGTCAAGTCAAGAAACAGACACCTTATCTAGTAAAGAAAAACGTCAGTTGAAAAAAAGTTTACAACGGCAATTAGAAGCAGAAAAAATTGACGACGCCGACAGCCTTGCCTGTACTTTATTAGATATTGGTATCTGCAATAATGTAGAACCTTTTTTACCTTTGTTGAAAGACCGCGAAAGTCCAAATATTTTACAAATCGCCTATGAATTTGCTACGGTACAAAAAAGCACTAAAAATATTGCTACTGCGACAGATCGGGCAGCCAAAATCGTTTTTGCATTGAAAAGCTACTCTCGTTACGACCAGTCTGGTTCCAAGGCGAACGCTAATATTACCGAGGGCATTGATACTGTTTTAACGCTTTACCACTATCAAATCAAACACGGTGTGGAAGTCGTCAGAAACTATGGTACTGATTTGCCCTCTGTGCTATGCTATCCTGATGAACTAAATCAAGTTTGGACAAATTTGCTTCACAATGCTTTACAAGCGATGGGCAACAAAGGAGTGTTGAAAATTGATGTCAAACACCAAAATAACGCGATATCAGTCAGTATAACCGACAACGGCCCCGGCATTCCCCCAGAGATTATGCCGAGAATTTTTGAACCGTTTTTCACGACTAAACCTCCAGGAGAAGGCACTGGTTTGGGATTGGATATTGTCCTGAAAATTATTGAAAAACATCAAGGTAAACTGCAAGTAGAAAGCGTGCCAGGTCAAACCAAATTTACTGTATATTTGCCTATTGAAATCACTGATGGCAATTAAAAACCTGGGGTCAAATGCCCTGAAGAATTAAATAGAAGTGAAAAAAAATATGCCCAAGCCAGTAATTTTGTGTGTTGACGATGAAGTTGTAATCTTAAACAGTTTAAAAATCCAACTTAAAAAGGAATTTGGCGATGTTTACCTCTATGAAGTAGCAGAAAATGCCGATGAAGCTCTGGAAATTATCGAGGAAATTCAAGAAGAAGATGAAAGCGATATTTTGGTCATAGTATCTGACTGGTTGATGCCGGGTATTAAAGGAGATGAATTTTTGATCCTGGTTCACCAAAAATATCCCAAAATCGTGAAAGTCATGCTGACCGGGCAAGCCGACGCAGTAGCAATAAAACGGGTGAAAGAGCAGGCAAACTTGCACCGCTGTTTGTACAAGCCGTGGGATAGCCAAGAATTAGTAGAAACTATAAAATCTGGTTTGGCAAAAATATGAACAATAAACCTGTGATTATTTGCGTGGATGACGAACCTATCATCCTTGAAAGTTTGAAGATTGAGTTAAAAAAAGCCCTGGGAGAAGAACATTTATTAGAAACCGCTGAAGGCGGCGAAGAGGCTTTAGAGTTAATAGATGAATTACTGGCAGAGGGCTGCGAAATCGTGGCCCTGATTTCCGACTACCTGATGCCGAATATGAAAGGGGACGAATTGCTGAAGCAGATTCACAAAATTTTGCCCAAAACTATCAAAATTATGCTGACGGGGCAAGCAGACCTCGAAGCAGTGGCGAATACTATTAAATATGCTAAATTGTACCGCTACATATCGAAGCCTTGGCAGTCAGAAGATTTGAAGTTGACCTTAAAAGAAGCGGTCAACAGCTATTTTATGGAGAAGCAATTAGCTGAACAAAATACTCAACTCCAAAAGCTGAATCAAGAATTGGAAACTTTAGTTGAGGAGCGGACTGCACAACTGCGCTTGTCTGAGGAAAAGTTTGCTAAAGCTTTTCGTTCTTCTCCCAACCCGATTACTATTGCTAGACTTAAAGACGGTCGTTATTTAGAAGTTAATGAGGCTTTTTGCCAGACAATCGGTTATTCGGCAGCAGAAATTATCGATCGCACGGCGCTTGATTTCAATCTTTGGGAAAGCAAACCAGCCCGCGCCAAGTTGTTTGCAATGTTAGACGAACAAAAAATTGTTCGCAACTACGAATTTGATTGGCGCACTAAAACTGGAGAACTCAGAACCGGGCTGCTGTCAGCAGAAATCATTGATATTCATGGCGAAACCTGCGTGATTTCTGTGATTCAAGATATTAGCGATCGCAAATTAGCCGAACAAAAACTCCGAGCTGTAGCGGCCTCTTTAGCAGCAGCGCAAAGAATCGCCCGCCTGGGGAATTGGGAATGCGATTTCTCTGCCGATACAACTACTTGGTCGGAAGAATTATCTCATATTTTCGGTCTCGATGCAACCCAGGCTGCGCCCACACTAACTGAGTTTCCGCAATACGTGCATCCAGACGATCGCCCAAAATGGCAAACAACCATCGACGCTGCTATTGCTAGCGGGCAATCCTACACTTTAGAATATCGCATCCTGCGCCCGGAATCGACAATCGCTGCGGATCATCGCCTGTCACAAACAAGTGAAGGCGGCTTCATCCGCTACATCGAATCCAGAGGAGAAGCAATTGTCAACCAACAAGGACAAGTGACAAAACTCTTCACAACTTTGATGGATATTACCCCCCGCAAGCTAGCAGAAATAGCCCTAGCAGAGAGCGAAGAAAAATACCGTCATTTAGTTGAAACTTCCCAAGATATTATCTGGTCTTGCGATGCTGAAGGACACCTTACTTTTGTGAACCAAGCAGTCAAACAAATCTACGGTTATGATCCTGAAGAAATGCTCGGCTGTTCTTTTGGCGATTTCTTAGCTCCAGCACAAATAGACCGAAATATGGAACTTCAGCAGCGATTGCTGACGGGAGATGATGTCTTTCAGTACGAAAGTATAGTATTAGGAAAAGACGGCAGGCAGATTGATGTCAATACGAAGGCGATCGCGCGCTTGGACGCCGAAGGAAATATCACTGGCACAACAGGAACAGCCAGCGATATTACTGAGCGCAAACAAGCAGAAATAGCCCTGCAAAAAGCCAAAGAAGAAGCGGACAGAGCCAACAAGGCGAAAAGTGAATTCCTCTCGAATATGAGCCACGAATTGCGAACTCCCCTCAACGCAATTCTGGGTTTCAGCCAACTGCTGACCCGCGATACAGCCCTCGGTGCCGACCAACAGCAATACTTAGGAATTATTAGCCGCAGCGGGGAACATTTGCTCGTTCTGATCAACAATATTCTGCAAATGTCAAAAATTGAAGTTGGGCTGGTGACAGTTAATAACAGCACCTTTGACTTGCACAAAATGCTAAAAAATACTGAAGAAATGCTGAAGTTGCAAACAGATAAAAAAGGGTTGCAGTTGATTTGTGATTGTCCGCCCGACGTGCCTCAATATGTAGAAACAGACGAAAGCAAGTTGCGCCAAGTATTGATTAATGTGGTGGGAAATGCGATTAAATTTACGGCGGAAGGTGGTGTGAATTTGAGAATTAAGCATGAACTATTGGAAAATAAAAATCACGGACAGATTCCGCCAATTGACAATTGCTGCTTGCTATTTGAAGTTGAAGACACGGGGTCGGGGATTGCTGCGGCAGAAATGGATAATTTGTTTAAACCTTTTGCGCAAACAGAAAGCGGGAGAAAAGCTCAAGAAGGAACAGGTTTAGGCTTGCCGATCAGCAAACAGTTCGTGCAGTTAATGGGAGGGAAAATGACGGTGACAAGCAGTGTCGGTAACGGCAGCATTTTTAGATTTGACGTTAAGGTTTCGCTCCCTAATGCAGTGGAAATTCAGGTGGCTCAAACCGCTCGCCGCGTTGTGGGCCTGGAACCGGGACAGCCGGAATACAGGATTTTAGCTGTGGACGATCGCCTGGAAAGCCGTTTGCTGTTGTTCAGAATGTTGTCATCCCTCGGTTTTTCTGTGCGGCAGGCTGAAAATGGCCTTCAAGCTCTGTCGATGTGGTCGAGTTGGGAACCTCATTTGATTTGGATGGATATGCGGATGCCGGTGATGGATGGCTATGAAGCTACTAAACAGATTAAAGCGCATTTGAAGGGTCAAGCAACGGTGATTATTGCTCTGACGGCGAGTGCTTTTGATGAGGAGCGATCGGTTATTTTGTCTGCTGGTTGCGATGATTTTGTCGCGAAACCTTTTCGGGAGCAAGTGATTCTGGAAAAGATGGCTAAGTATCTGGGAGTTCGCTATGTTTACGATCGAGAAGCTTCACCGAGTTCTGATGCTGTGGCTTCCGGTGATGTTTCCGCGCACACTGGAACGCCTCCTTTGCCTTTTACGCTGAATGCTTCATTTTTTGAAGCTATGCCTTGTGAATGGGTTGATGAGTTGTACGCTGCTGCGGATGCGGTGGATAATGAGCGGATTTTTGCGCTGCTGTTGTTGATTCCTCCGATTCATGCTAGTTTCGGCAGTGCGATCGCCGATTTGGCGCATAACTTCCGGTGCGATCGGATTATTGATTTGATTGAGGAATTTAGAAATGTTTGAGGGAAGTTCGGCAACGGATTATATAACAGATTTAACGGATTTAACGAATGGATATTCAGTCGTAGAGTGCGTCGCCATGAAAAATTTCCAGAGAAATATCGACAATTTTATAGCGACGCACCTGACAAACTCTCGTTCGTGTAAAAATAACCAACATTTGTTTCGTAGCAATAATTTTTCCAATTGGTATTACTGGCATCTATCGTATTAAAAAAACCAGTTTCTTGGATTGGTGTGTGTAAGTGATATAAATATGAAAGTAGTTGATTTACGATCAAGTGCTATCATAACGATTTAACTGATTTTTTTCATAATTTCAGCAATTCCTAAGTTGGCAAAAAAAATACCTAGCGATGACCAGCAATCAAACAGAAGATAATAAAGGTAACATATTAATTGTTGACGACACTCCAGAAAACTTGCAAGTTTTATCGGCAACGCTGTCGGATCAGGGCTACAAAGTCCAGGGTGTAATTAATGGCAAAATGGCAATCAGAGCCGCGCGATCTAGTTCTCCCGACCTGATTTTGCTCGACATAAAAATGCCAGAAATGGACGGCTACGAAGTCTGTACGCAGCTCAGATCAGATCCGAAAACATCAGAAATTCCAATTATTTTTATCAGCGCTTTAGATGAAGTATTAGACAAAGTAACCGCCTTTAAAGTTGGATGCGTAGACTTTATCACAAAACCGTTTCATGTAGCAGAAGTTTTAGCGAGAATCGAACATCAACTGACTATCCAAAGACTGAAAAGACAATTGATCGATCGCAATATCGAACTACAACAAGAAATCATAGAACGCAAAAAAGCCGAAGAAGCCGCGGCCGCTGCATCCCTAGCAAAAAGTCAATTCGTTGCCAACATGAGCCACGAATTGCGGACTCCCTTGAACGCCATCCTAGGTTTTACCCAAGTCATGAGCCGCGACTCTTTGCTCAGCCACGAGAATATCGAAAATCTCCGAATTATCAACCGCAGCGGTCAACATTTGCTGGAACTAATTAACGATGTTTTAGACTTGTCGAAAATAGAAGCAGGGATAATTGGCTTAGATGAAAGTAGCTTTGACCTTTATCAACTCCTCGATACTCTCGAAGAGATGTTTCAAATCAAAGCTGAAACTAAAAATTTGCAACTGAGATTTTTCGTGCAGGCGGATGTTCCGCAATATATAAAAACTGACGAAAAAAAGCTGCGCGTCTGCTTGATCAATCTGCTGGGAAATGCCATAAAGTTTACGGAAAACTGCGGCAGTATTTGGCTGCGTGCGACCGTGCAAGGCAATCAGCAGTCGGGAAAATGGGAGATTTATCCTAACTCTAGTTTGGCAGAGGAATGTGTAATTTGCTTTGAAATTGAAGACACGGGAGTTGGCATAGCAGAAGGAGAAATTCACAAGTTATTTGAGGCTTTTGTGCAAACAGAAGCTGGTAAAAAAGCGGCTGACGGTACGGGATTGGGTTTGACAATTACCAAAAAATACGTAGAAATAATGGGGGGAGATATTGGGGTAGACAGTGTTTTAGGTGAGCGAACCACTTTTAAATTTAATATCCGAGTATTTCCCGCTGTTTCGTCTGAAATAACAGTGGCGACGTTGCAACGGGTAATGGAATTAGAAGCAGATCAACCGGTTTATCGGATTTTAGCGGTTGACGACAATCAAGAAAATCGGCTGCTGCTGGTTAAAATGCTGCAACCAATTGGTTTTGAAGTCCGAGAAGCGGAAAACGGCCTCCAAGCTGTTGAACTTTGGGAAAGTTGGCAGCCTGATTTAATTTGGCTGGATACGCGAATGCCAGTAATGGACGGTTTTGAAGCTGTCAGACAAATTAGAGCTAAAGAGAAAGAGAAACAAAATCAGCATCAGCGGCAAACTATAATTATTGCTCTGACTGCTAGCACTTTTGAGGAAAGAAAAGGCGAAATTATCGCCGCAGGTTGCGACGATTTTATACGGAAACCTTTTCAAGAACAAATCCTGTTTGATAAGATGGCTGCCTACTTGGGAGTGCGCTATATTTATCAAGAGTTGTCCGGGCTTCCTGTCGGGGCTTTACGGCGTTATTTTGTGAGCGAAAAACCGGATTCATTTTTCTGGCCGCTGCTGGCCCAGATGCCTCGAAATTGGGTGCAGGAACTCTACGATGCAGTTAATGATGTTAATGAAGAGTTGGCGATTCAAATTGTCGATCGCATTTGGGAAAGTCATCCAACTTTAGCTGAGGCTTTAAAAGATTTGCTGGCAGATTACCGACTCGACAGGATAATGGATTTAACTCAATCGATTTTAAAATAAATGGATCATCGTGAAATTAGGCGTTACTGATTTACGGTATGAAAGGCTAAATATGCAATTCATAAAAACCAGCGTCTACAAAGCTTCTGGATTTTAAAATTATTTATTTCATACCCTGATTAAGCAACGCCCAAATTTAGTGCTGTCTTGGCAAAAGAGTTCCCGTTTTGTGACGAACTAAATAGCATGGTTCGGCAAGCAAGCGCAGAAAGAACATGGTCGGTAATTTCCCTATTTTACGACAATTGCAGAAAGAAGAATCCTGGTAAGAAAGGATTTCCGCAATTTCAAAAATAGAATCGCTCAGTTGTATACAAAACTAGCGTTTGGAAATTAGCGTCAGATCGGAAATTTATCACATTCACCGACAAAAAAGGAATTGGAAAACTGAAGCTGAAAGGAACGCGCGACTTGCACTTCTATCAACCTACTCAAATCAAACGATTTAGGCTGGTAAAGATTTTGCTATGAAATTAGCTCTCCGGTGTCATCCAGTCCAACGACTGCGTAGCCTAG
The DNA here is from genome assembly GCF_036706065.1 of Microcoleus sp. A2-C3. Taxonomy (NCBI): domain Bacteria; kingdom Bacillati; phylum Cyanobacteriota; class Cyanophyceae; order Oscillatoriales; family Microcoleaceae; genus Microcoleus; species Microcoleus sp. A2-C3. The sequence continues at coordinate 44,193 of NZ_JAUBVX010000051.1, forward strand.
GTCTACTTGAGGATTAAAAACATGGTAAAAAATTGCTGTCTAGCCAAATCAATTAACGATGCTTCTTGGTATATGTTCCGGGTCTGGATGGAATATTTCGGCAAAGTATTCGGAAGAATTACGATTACTGTAACAGCCAGTGGAACAAGGCAAAAATGTTCTAGTTGCGGAACAATTATCAAGAAAAGTCTATCAACACGAACCCATGCCTGTCGGTAGAGTGTCAATTTTCTATTCCTGTATCAAAGTGAAGTCAGTAGTCCGCAGGCAGCATTCAACAGCCATTTATACGATTTTAGATTTTCAATTTTAGATTTTCAATTTTAGATTTGAAAATTTGAAATGACTAATGGCGATCGGGATTTGGATCGCGGGACAGCAGTTGCATTCTTTTTTGAAACTGGTTTGACTGCAACTGTAAAAATCTTTATCGTTTCTTTACACAAATCCTCAAAAAGTGTAGCATATTCACTGATGACATTGAGCGAAAGATCCATCAGTATAAATTAATACGGTTTAGGTAAGACTGATCCCCGTAACACCCCTTAACAAGGGGGGACAAGAGTATTCTCTTTCGTTCCCCTTCTGAAGGGGGATGCGAGGGGGATCTCCGAAAACAAACACTGTTAACCCAAGCGTATGGCAGTATAAATCTATTACCTCGATCCCTATACAACTTAAAATCAGCGGTGCGCGCCAGACTTGTCAGTTTGTTTCAACTGTATGCAGAGGATCTTGTTTTGGGATGCAGTAGTTTCCGTAGTAATTCGCGGACAAGCATTTCTGATGTCTTTGGTGTTTGAGGGTTCTCGGACAGACTGCCAAGTGAAACAAGTATTAGTGGTAAACCTTCGCAAATTATGCAAAAATCGTCAATTGCTGCAACACAAATTCAGTGTCGTCGGTCAGATTTGCCTGATGATGCCAACAGATGCTTTGCAGGCGATCGGAAACGGCTCCAAGTCCCGCCCACAAAATTCGTTAGTGAGGCAAAGACGTGAATTATCAAAATAAAAATGAAAATAAAAAATTTACTATTTTAATAGCAAACGATGATGAGGACACGCGCTTTTTGGTGAAGGAAGCACTGCGAGAAGTTCGATTAGCAATTAGTAGCGAATTTGTGGAAAATGGAGAACAAGTGCTAGACTATTTGTACCGTCGCGGTGAATATGCTGCTGGCAGCAATTGGCATCGACCAGATCTGATACTTTTGGATCTGAATATGCCGAGGCTTGACGGGCGAGAAACACTAACTTTGATGAGGTCTGACCCCAACTTGCAACAAATTCCGGTTGTGATTCTAACAACATCGCACCGCAGCGGAGATATCTTGCTTTGCTACCGCTTGGGTGCGAATTCTTTTATATCCAAACCAGTCACTTTTGAAGGATTGGTGGAAGTAATGAAGACTTTATGCCAGTATTGGTTTGTAATCGTTTCGCTCCCGCCCCAGGCTCTGTAAGCTTTAATTTAGGGCTAGATCGATACAGCAGTTCTCAGAAAGATGAGGTATGGCAAATTCTCCTACAATCACTAGGAAGAAGATGCACTGCGGGCGATTATTTTTACCTCCAGAAACCTCAGTCAGCTTATAGGAACTACCAATTACCCATGACCAATTACCCATGACCAATTACCCATTACTAATTACCCATTACCAGACATACCTCATCTTTCTGAAAAAGGCTATAGTTTGAGTGTAAACTGAATTTTATAGACCGACATATTGCTGCAATACGATTCTATTAAGCCCGATCGCCCCTTGCCAAGGCCACGGTGCAATACTTCTCGGTTAAGCCCTATCGTCAAGTAAACTGGTGTTGATTCGTGGATCAGCGAGGGTAAAATTGATGGCA